>CBDVBS010000295.1:0-5308 GCA_965372275.1 uncultured bacterium
GCGCGTTCCCATATCCTGTCACATTCACCGTGGGATGAATATGATGTCGAAGTCGGCTTCAAGCGCGATTTGCCGGATGTGCCGGCATATCTGAACGGGAAAGTCGAACTAAAGGTTGAGCAGACGGGTAGTCCGGGATTGGCCGATGTGCATTTCATCAAGGTGCGTATCGACATCGGTGGCGTCGAGTATGCCCGGATCAATGTCGGACCTTACATGTCCATCAACCTGCCGGTTGTTGTCGCCAATGGTGATATCGAACGCGGCAGGATTATCGGCGCTGATGATGTAACCATCCAGACCCGTGATCTGACCGAGAAGCGGCTGAACGATCCCCTTATCGACGTCGAGGAAGCGATCGGCATGGAAGCTAAGCAGAAGGTGAGCGACGGAAGCCCGGTGCTGTCGCGGCATCTCGATGAACCGCTGCTCGTGGAACGCGGCAAGGATGTGACAGCCATTGTCCATTCATACGGGATCCAGGTCACAATGACCGGCCAGGCGCTTGATAACGGGCGGATGGGAGAATCGGTAAGGGTGAAAAACAGGGACTCCGGGAAGATCATCACCGGGGAAGTCATCGGGCACCGGCTCGTTGAAGTCAGAATTTGAAGCGAGGTGCATTGATCGTGATGCTAAAAATAAAACATATCGTGGCGGTTGCAATTGCAATCCCGATACTCATGTGCGGCTCTTCGGGCAACGCCGAAAGCCTCTTCGACGCCCGGGGGGTCAACCTCTTCACCGACCTGAGGGCACAGGTGATCGGGGATATCGTGTTTATCGCGGTCAACGAACGTACTAATGCAAGCTCAAGCGCGAGCACTGATGGATCGAAGGAGATCGGACTCAGCGGTGGGTTGAAAGTGGAAGGATTCTTTGAATCCCTGCTTGGTTTTCCGTCGGTGATCGAGCCGCTGAAAAACCTGGATATCGATCCGTCCGAGGAATTCAAGGCAAGCGGGAAAACATCCAACCAGGGCTCGTTTACGACAACGATAACCGCGACCGTGGTCGATATCCTGCCCAACGGGAATTTCGTTATTGAGGGCAAGCGCAGTATTACCATCAATGACGATACCGAAGAGATGGTCCTTCGCGGGACGATACGCCCTACCGATATAAGCGCGAACAATACAATAAGCTCGTTGATGATGGCGGATGTCGAGATGACATACACCGGACGCGGGCAGATGGCCGAACGCCACAAGTCAGGGCTGTTTACCGAGTTGTTTAACTTCCTGTTTTAGCGTTTTGGTGATTTTGTAAACCCACGAAATGGGATTCGTGGGTTACATTACTGGAATGGGATTCGCGGGTTACGTCTATTGAATGAAGTACAAGGAATCGTGATTGGAATGAAAAAGAAATACTACTTAGCCATGCTTATTCTCCTGATGCTCCCCCTGCTTCCGGTTATGGCCCAGGACGCGGACGAGGGAGATTTGAGCCTTCCTCCGCTGAACGGCGGCACGGTCTATCGTATAATCGATCCGCCTGAGATCACCCCCACCGGATATGATTCGTCGAATATGATCATCTGCCGCGTAAAGGATGTCGCAAAGGTGCATGGGGTACGCTCGAACCAGTTATGGGGAATCGGGCTTGTAGCGGGCCTCGCCGGGACCGGTGATGATTCCAACTCTGTTGACTACACCGCCCAGGCGATAAGCAATATGCTCAACCGTGCCGGGATAAGCATCGATCCCAAGGATATCAAGGTCAAGAATTTTGCATCGGTGATTATCACCACCGATCTTGCGCCTTTTGTAAGGCCCGGCGATACGATAGACGTCACCGTCTCATCCATCGGCAACGCGAAGAGTCTCGAAGGCGGCACGCTGATCATGACTCCCCTGAAAGCCGCGAACGGCGAGATCTACGCGGTTGCACAGGGATCGGTTTCGATTGGCGGATTCGGAGCATCCGGGGGAAGCGGCAACGAAGTACGCAAGAGTTTCCTCACGGTCGGACGAGTACCCGATGGAGCGATCGTTGAGAAGGAAGTTGAATTCGATCTGAACGACGGCGGGTATATCACTATCGTCCTCAACAATCCCGACTTCACCACTTCGATAAAACTTGCCGACACCATCGCCACCCTTGAGGGCGTGAATTATACGAAGGCAGTTGATCCGGCGAATGTCGAGGTGCGTGTGCCGCTCGAATATTCCGGCGATCTCATACGCTTTATCAGCATGGTTGAGAATCTTACGATCCCGGTCGATACACCGGCGAAAGTGGTTATCAACGAACGTACCGGGACCATCGTTATGGGTCAGTTCGTGCAGATACTCCCTGTGGCAATCGCGCATGGCCCGCTGACAATCACTATCAACCAGTACTTCGACGTAAGCCAGCCCCCTCCCCTGTCGGGCGGATTCCCGATTGCTGTTCCGGGTGAAGATCTGTTGGTCACGGAAGGTAAAGCGGTGTTCGTGCGAGTATCAACGGCCGATATCGTCAAAGCACTGAACGCTCTTGGAGTTACCCCCACCGACATCGTCGCCATCTTCCAGGCACTCAAAGCCGCCGGCGCATTGCAGGCGGATTTGGAAATAATGTAAGAGCAAAAGAATTGTTGAGAATGTAATAAGGACGGTGTATTGCCGTCCTTTTTCCGCATTCCGTGTGGCACACTTCTGTCTTCAGAAGGGTGGTCTTCGCAAATAAGTTCCAGTATAAGGTAGTTACTAACCTGAGCACTCTACCGGGAACACTATTTAATTTGAATCACCTACAAACTTCGAAGACTCGCTTGCAGGCGGCACCCTGGTGATTGGGTTTATGTGTAGCCACCCTTTTGAAGACAAAAGGGTGCCACACGGAAAGATGATGATGCAAAGCCATCCTTTTACTATCCGCCAGATTCTTTTAATGGGTGGTTGAATCCTTTTTTATCAGAACCCGAGGCCGACGTTGTCGAGTTTCTGGTTAAGCATAATCTCACGCTTAGTGGGTGCGGGTGAGACATCACCGGGAGCGATGCCGTTCGGATTATGCGCGGCCATCTTGTCACCGTTATCAGCGAGGGATGCAAGGATGGTTCGTCGGTTGCCGCCGATACGTCGAGCGAAACTCTCGCCCCGTGCCTTGGTGGAGAATGTGTCGAGCTTGCTTATACGCCGGCTTTCAACCGGAAGATCATATTCATGAACGAGCTGCGGGACGGCATCGGATGATCTATCCTCGAAACCCGCCGGTAATTGGGCAAGAATGTCGGTACGGGCCTTCATGACCTCGGCGAATACCCCGGTATCGGCGTCGCCGGTGATCATGCCGGGACGTATGGACGGGAGAATCTGCAGGATAATCAGCACGGCGGCAATGATGGCCAACGGCGCGAATACCAGCACGGGTTTCAGCGCGGGAGCCCAGCGTCCGGGACGTTGAACTTCCAGCCTGTTGCGTAACCTGCGCATCCCGTCATCGGTAATCGCTTCCGGTGCCGATTCACTCCCCGTCAACGCAGTTTTCAGCACTGTGTCAAACACGGTGGGCGTATCTCCACCCGTGATAAGGCGCTTCTTGAACCTGTGAAGTCCATCCTGTCCCACGTCGCGGGTTTCACCCTCGGTGGACAATGCATCGCGCAAGATGTTGTCGAATCTGTCTTTCTTCATTTTTACTGCTCCCCTTCTTACTAAATCGCCCCTGACAATTCATCCAATGTATATCCGATATCCGTTAACTGCTTCTTGCTGAATCCGAGGGTTTTAAGCTCGTCCAGGAATATCTTCTTCACGTTCTCTTTAGCCCTCAGGTATATATTCTTCGCCGCGTTACCGCCGTTCTTTGGGCTCTTCCCCATCACGAGACATATCTCTTCCATCGAATAACCTTCCGCCCTGAGTTTCACAACCGATCGCTGATCACCGGTGAGGTTGGTCTTCCGTCCCGGTATGCCCTCCACGCATTCTTTCAAAACCTTGAGGACATAATCGTTCATCAGCACATCTTCAGGACTCGCGCCCGGGTCTTTGATCATCTCCCTGAGCGTTGTGCCTTCGCCCTCGTCGCCGATGGGAGTATCCAGGCTGACCGGGTTCTTGACTGCCATACGAGCCCCGTTCATGCTCTGGCGTTTCTTCTCACTGAAGTAATTTACCGCAAGGTTCTTGGCGAATGCTATCAGGTAAGTGGTGAACTTGACGTTTTCCTTGCTGTAATACTGGCCTTTACGTATTTTTTTGTAAACGAGCACAAAGGGTTCGCTGAGCAGATATACAAGGTCTTCCTCGGGGATCTTCGCTACGCGTGGATGGTGTTTGTGGAGGTAACGGTTGACGAAAGAACTATATGCCGTGTAGAGAACCTCTCCCGCAAGTCGCGCCGCATCGTCCTCCCCATTGTTGATTGTGAACAGCACACTGCGCAACTCGTGTTGTTCGAGCTTCTCACCCTCATCCAGCTTCATACTGATGAGGTAGCTGTCCGATGGGGTGAGCATTCTCACCCGGTTATCGGCAGCCCGCCACTGTTCAAAGGTCCTCGCCAGTTCCGAAAACCTCGCAGAGTCAATGGTGATACTTCTCGAACTCATTATATACCATCCGCTCCCAGAGTGCTCACGCAAGCCCTCGTTTTTATTTCTGGATATATCTCCGGGAAGGTCATGGGTGGGACAAGTTTTTTGGGAATATTTATGCAGGCGGGAAATCACATCCCCCAACATCTGAAGGATAGCAGCTACTTGCTTCGAAGACTCGCAAGATAGCAGCTACCTTCAGGCTACCTTCATGCCGCCTTCAATTACCCCCCTTCCGGTGTTTCGGTAACTTGTTGCCGAAACCGGCGTTGATACATCAATACGGTAGCTGCTATCTTTTCGTCTTCGGAAAGTAGCTGCTATCCGTACTACTTGATAAGCCTGTCAACACGTAGTACATTTATGGTATCCATCCATCAACAAAATGGAGCAAGGGATGAAGCACGTAATAATATTAATTGGGGTGTTTGTTTCAATCTTGGCCTGCTCCTGTTCGGGCGGGGGGCCGGTAAGTCCCGGCACGGACATCGACCAGGCGGTGAGGGTTGAGAAATCGGCGGATAACACCGGGCACAGGATGCTTTGGGGATTGTGGGAAATCCACGGAGATATGCGTACAGGCGAAATGGGCATCGTTCCCGTGCGTAGCGGGGAAGCCCATCTCAACGCGTTGGCATTCCTCGAACCCCCGGCGGGAACGCGTTTGAAGATCAACTGGCCGATCGAAATAAACGGTGATGTCCTCGACGTTGATATTTCATTGACGCATCCGTTCCCGGCACAGACGCAATTTACCGGATTCGACGTAAAGGGGATCGT
>CBDVBS010000296.1:0-5248 GCA_965372275.1 uncultured bacterium
CTGCCAGTAGTATGCCATATGCATAGAATATTTCAAGGTTAACGTGTTAAACAACCCAAGCAAAGCCTTTAAAATGCACATTAAGGCGTGTCTTTTTAGTGTTATTAACACGCCCAAGGCCGAAGACGGCCGTGGGCGTGTCACCCGGAGGCACGGCATCCAGAGAAACTCTCAGACTAAAAAGGATAGCAGCTACTTCCCGAAGACGGGAAGATAGCAGCTACCTTGTGACTCTTGATGAAATTAGCTGCTAATCTTCTGTTCAAGGACGCGCCCGTTATCCATCCCCAAGCGGATGTGTCTTGGAATGAACATCCTTCAGGCGTCCGGTATCGAGATGAGTATATTTCTGGACTGTGCTGAGTGATGAATGTCCGAGGAGTTCCTGTATTGTACGCAGATCGGCGCCGCCTTCGAGCATATGTGTCGCAAATGAATGTCTGAGCGCATGTGGAGTTATGGCGGAAGGGATATTCGCCAAAATTCCGGCTTTTTTCACAATACGCTGGACGCTTCTCACAGACAAACGCCTGCCGTTCCTGTTCACGAAGAGCGCGGATTCATCAACGATATTCTTACCATCCCGAAAAACCATGTAGCGTCCGATTGCCCTTATGGCATATTCGCCTACTATAACAATGCGTTCCTTCGAACCCTTACCCAAAACCGTGATAGCACCTGATCCGGTATCGAGCTTGTCTATATCCATCCCAACGAGTTCGCTCACACGGCATCCGGTGGCGTAGAGGGTTTCGAGTATTGCCAAGTTCCTGGCTGCATAAATATCGTCGCCTGCAGCGGCATCGAGGAGTTTCTCCATCTCCGCGGCGGATAAGTGCGGGGGAAGATGTTTCGGCTTTCTCGGAAGTTCAATGAATTGTGAGTAGTCCTGGTCCAGCTTACCTTCCCTGTGAAGGAAGATAAGATAACTCTTAAGCCCGACGAGCCTTCTTTCCTGGGATGCAGCGGCGAATTTCGATTTTTTCCCCGATACCGGGAATTTACCGTGCCTGGGCGATCCGAGGACCTTGGAATATTCCCTTATGGTTTCAGGAGTGAGCGGAAGCGGTTCGCCCGTGGCGGCATGTTCTTCGAGGAACGATATGAATGTTTTGACATCGCTTGCATAAGCCTCAACGGTATTACCCGACAACCTTCTCTCACCTCTCAGGTGGTCAAGGTACGGCCTGAGATTGCGCCACAGTATTTCAATCGGGTCAGTCATCTTCAATCACCCAGGAAGCCTGGGCTTCGATCTTCATCTCGTCAAGCCATGCCTTCATATCCGTCAACGCCTGTTGCGCACGTTTCCTTGCGCGTTCCTTTCGCTCCCTGATTTTACCCTCCATAGGCGGAAAAAGCCCGAACTGTACTTGGACGGGAGCAAAATTCTTAACTGGTGCCGAGGTCAGAGCATTCAGTAAAGCCCCCGACATTGTTGTTACCGGAGGGATTGACATGGATTCACCATTCATCTTGCGCGCCATGTTGAGCGCCGCAAAGAACCCCGTAGCCACCGCTTCGAGGTATCCCTCTCCACCGGAAAGCTGACCTGCAATGAATATCCGGGGATAACCCTTCACCGACAAATCTGATTCAAGCAATGCCGGACCGTCAAGGTATGCATTCTTATGCATCGAACCTAAACGCGCAAACTTTGCATCACCCAGGGCAGGAAGCTGCCTCAATATACGTTTTTGCTCCCCGTGTTTAATGCGGGTTTGAAATCCTACGATATTGTAAATTTCACCTGAAATCGTCTCACGTCGTAACTGCATGACCGCATGTGGCTGCCTGTCGGTTCGTGGGTCAAACAATCCTCTTGGTTTAAGCGGCCCGAAAGCCAACGACATATGTCCACGCTCGGCAATGATTTCTACCGGAAGGCACGATTCAAATAGTTTGTCCGGCTCGTAATCCTTTATCTCCGCCCTTTCCGCTGATATCAATGATGTGACGAGTCTGTTGTATTCATCCTCATTCATGGGAATGTTCAAATAATCATCACCGCCTTTGCCATAGCGGGATGCGAAGAACGCATGGGACATATCAATGCTGTCCAAGTGGATACTCGGGCTTATTGCATCGAAGAAATGAAGAAATTCGGAGCCTAATCTCGAGGATATGGATTTCATAAGCCTCTCTGATGCAAGAGGACCGGCGGCGATTATCGCGGGTTCCTCCGGCCAATCAACGATTTCCTCGCGTGTCAGTTGTATTTTGGGATCATCATCGATCGTCCGGGTTATTTCCTCAGCCGCGAGTTTTGCATCTACGGCAAATGCCTGGCCGGCGGGAACGGCGAATTTCCCGAATATCCCGGGCAATGATGCCCTGGCCATTTCGAGTTCGCGTTTTAAAAGTCCCTTTGCTTTGATGGGAGATTGCGAACCGAATGAATTAGAACACACAAGCTCGGCGAGATACGCTGTTCGATGCGCGGGGGTCGGAACACCCGGACGCATTTCGCTCAGGCGGCAATTGAAGCCCAAACGCGAAAGTGCAAGTGCGGTCTCGCTTCCGGCAAGGCCGCCGCCGATGATGTGGATCTCAGATTGTTTCATGTACCGTTAGCTGAGCCTTATGCGGACTTTTTCTTCGTGGTTCTTTCCATAATAATAACGCTCTTCACAACAGTATGCGCTATTCTCCAACACAGTAGAAGGATCGCAGATATCAGGATAAATCGTATCCCGTTAAGCATCCAGCGCATGTCGGTTTTCTTGTCAATTAACCCGTTTGTCATCATCTTGTTCAATCTCTGCACATGCCGCTTTGCCACCTGACGCTCCGATGCGTTCTTGGCATAAAGAGCGTCATCACTTGCCTGGGACATGGCTTGATCATACTCTCGCTGGGTCAAACCTGATTTGATATACCAGTGATTCGGTACAGCGACAAGACATACAAATATCGCGGCAAGTAGAATACAGCTCAGGATAAGATTTCGATATTTCTTAGGCATCCTGATATTATTATCCATTGAATGGAGCGGTAAGTGCCATAGGTTTTAATCATATTTAATGCTGGTCATTCATTGCTAATCATTCCAACTCGCCAGTATTCCGCAAAGATCTACGCTCGTTTATGGAGTATCGGGACGTCTTCTTGACTTTCGCCATTTTCTTTCCGTGTGCCACCGCTACTACGCGTCTTCGAGGACAGCGGTGCATTGTCCGTGTGCCACCGCTACTACGCGTCTTCGCGGATAGCGGTGCCCTACAACAAGCGCGCATCATCGTTCGCTTCGCTCACGTTAGATATGCGCTACTCGACATATCTTTCTTACTGGAGCGCTGGCTTCCAGCCGGCATCTGATGGCATGGAGTACCGCACCAAGACCACGGTCAGACTCGAAGACTCGTCAGACCGTGCCACCCGGAGTGCATACACATTATTCCTGTCGGTGTATCTCGCAACCGTTTACCGCCTGCGGCGGGAGCGCATGATATTGTCGGCTTTCCGGAGACCCTCCATTGCATCCGCGCCATATGCGTGCGCGCCTATCTGACTTGCAAACCCCGGGGTGAGAACGGCACCACCGACAAGCACATGGGAGTCCAATCCGTTTGATTTGAGCCTTTTGATAATTTCGCTCATCTCGACCATTGTTGTGGTCATCAGGGCACTCAATGCAACGATATCCGCCTGATCCTGCTTGGCTGCTTCAACAATATCAGGATTGGAGACATTCGCCCCAAGGTCGTTTATTTCATATCCCGCATTTTCGAGAACCATCTTAACGATATTCTTGCCGATATCATGGATGTCGCCATGCACCGTTGCAAGCACTACCCTCCCCTTCACGGTGCGTGCCTTACGCTTCTGATGTTTCCTGAGCTCAACTAAGCAGGACTTGAATGCTTCACTTGCCATAAGTGCTTCCGGAAGAAAGAAGTCCGCGGAGGTGAACATCTCGCTGACACGTTCCATTGCCGGAATCAGCGCATTATCAAGCAGCTTCTCGGGATCTTCCCCGGATGAGATAAGCTTTTTCACAAGCCTTGCTCCCAATTCGCCGTCGCCTTCCATGACATATTTAATAAGCATGGATATGCCGTCCTTAGCAAGGGATGGTTCGGCAGCCTTGATCTTCGGTTTGGCTTTTTTCATCTTGGCCGAAGATTCATCTACTATGGCAAGCGCCTGCCCGTTTGCAGTCAATCTCTTCAGAATACGTGTAGCCTTCGGTTCCTTGCCAGTGAGTATATTGACGGCGTAAAGAAATCCCATGACAACCCGGCTGGATGGGTCGATGATTACGGCGTCAAGGCCGGCTTCCGCCGCCATTGACAGGAACGCGGCATTTATCAGCGGACGCTGCGGCATGCCGTGCGAAATATTGGACAGGCCCAATATGGTATTTACTCCGAGTTCGGATTTAAGGAGACGAACGGTTTCCAATGTCACCGCGCCTGATTCGGCATCCGAACCGATCGTAAGGGTCAGCGGGTCGAACAGAAGGTCGTTTGATCCGAGACCTGCATCTTCGGCTGCTTCCAAAATTCGAATGGCAACTTCCAATCGTTTTTCAGGAGTTTTCGGTATTCCATTTTCATCTAAGCAGAGAGCAATTGTTGCAGCACCGAATTTCTTCGCGATCGGAAGAAGGACATCCAATTTGTCCCTTTCCCCGGTGATTGAATTAATTAGTGGACGCCCAACCACCGCCTTTAACCCGGCTTCTATTGCATTCACCGAGATGCTGTCAATGGATAACGGCAATGCAGTAGCTTTCTGTACTTCCCTCACGGCATGCCGCATGAGCCAGACCTCATCACCTCCGGGAACACCGACGTTCACATCAAGCATCCTTGCGCCCGTCGCGGTCTGACGTTTTGCTTCTCTTACAAGCCGCGTGAATTTCCCGCCGGTCAACTCGGCGGTCATTTTTTCCTTGCCGGTGGGATTGATCCTCTCGCCGATGGGTATAACGGGAAATCCCCAGCCGATACGCACCGTCTGTCCGGCCGATGCCAGGCGGCATACAGGGCCTTCAGCAATCCCCGTTGAGATATCGCGTACCGGTTTACCCTTGACCGCATCCGCAATCGCCCTTGTATGCTCCGGGGTTGACCCGCAGCATGAGCCGATAAGCGAACATCCCGCATCTGCAAATTTAGCGGCATACTTGCCCATATTCACGGGATCCATCGGGAAGACGGTTTTCCCTTTTAATATTCGCGGCATCCCTGCGTTGGGCATCACCGAGACAGGACAATCAGCTTCGCGGCATAAGTTCTCAACA
>CBDVBS010000297.1:0-5208 GCA_965372275.1 uncultured bacterium
CAGCATCTATGACATCCGTCCGCGGTAAGCCAATAAGCGGTGGTTCATATATGGAAAAACCCTCGCGAGGGGAATCGGGATCCTCATCTTCGGGTTCTTCGGTAAGCGCCGATTCCACGGCCTCTTCAACGTCGGGAGGTGTCTTTTCGATGTGGGGATGTTCGTTTATACTTGTATGAGGCAAGGTTTCAACGGGTTTATCCGCATCATTGATCTCGTCGTTGGAATTTATGTTTTTATCTTCCGACATTCCAGTAACAATTCATTTCCCGGCTCACACAAAAAAAAGCCGATGAGGGGAGTCGAACCCCTGACCTATTGATTACGAATCAATTGCTCTGCCACTGAGCTACATCGGCTTGGCCGGGGAACAATTTTACTCTCCTTGATGCCCGGTGGCAAGAGACTTCCGTCACGGGAAATATATCTTTTCCACTGGTCTGATGTCACTTTTATTTAGGAACCGATTGTGAAGTTCAGGATAAATCCACAGGCAGCAGTAATTATGATATCCGGGTGGCATTTTTCTGTCTTCAGAAAGGTGGTCTTCATCATTGGGTAGCGCGCACTTTGGGTAGCGCGTATCTATAGGTCGCTCTGCGAACGATGATACGCGCTCATGGCAATACACCGCTATGCCCGAAGACGGTCAGTAGCGGTGGCACACGGATAGAGCAATAACAATGGCACGCCCATTCTCGAAGACTCGAAGTGGGCGTGGCACACGGATGGTATAGCCATGGCACGCGGACGGAGTAACACAGGGACACAGATAGAAAATAGTGGAAATCGAGAGTTAGGAGCCGAAGCAAAACATGAAGGATTTCTCACTATGAGGCGAGCCGTACACAGGCTTCGAGCATTATGCGGATCAAGTTACACAGGGACGATTTGGCGATCCGCTCATTGTCCCCAAAGATGCGCTTCGCGCCATCGTCGAAGCCGTCGGTGAATTCGACGGGCTGAAATCCATAAACCCCGATGCCCAATTGCCTCAACAAATCGAGTCCCTGGGTGAAGGGGCATATCCCGTCCACGAGTTCGGCATCGGGTATCACCGAACGGACAGCGCCGAGAAGCACGCGCCTGAGTTCATCATCGGGCGGACTGACGCTTCCGTGAAATTGGGCTGCCTTGGCAATGTATGGCGCGTCGCGTCCAAGTTTTTCGAGAGTACTGACGGCCTTGGTGCCGCAATCGAAGAGGCTCATTCCGGGGCAGGGAGTGATGAGGATTTCGGCGCCGGCAATCCTGGGTCCGCATATACCCGGTGGACCGGTATTGATATTCAGGATGGTAAGCTGTGTGCGGTTCAATGATCGAAGGTAACTCTTGAGAGCGTCGGGCAAAATATCTTTTCCCGGTTTAATCGAGATTTCATTTCCTTTCATCCGGGCTATTTCCGACAGCTCGGCGGCGAGGGTGTCGTCACCGGCGATTTCCAGGATGTCTCCATAGACCGAATCGGTTTCATCATTCGTTCCGTAATCAGCGTCGAATTCATCGGCAAGCGCCCGGATGCCCTGCATGAGTATTCCCGCCGCATCCGGTTCCCCTAAGATCCCAAGCTTCCCCTCGGCACGAAGGAGCAGCCTCAGTGAACCCCTGTCGGCACGGTTGAGGAAAAACGCGGGTTTGTCCCCAATTTTCACCGAGGTCGGGAATCCCCATGTCAGGCATCTTTCGGCTTCGATCAATGGGAGATGATTCTCCACCAGGAATTTGATCCCACCGCTCCCGTCCGGAGAGAAGCCATCGGTTACCGCTGCAAACCGGAGGTGACGTTTCAACGGCAGGCCTAATTTCGCAACGATGGTCATCACCATAAGTTGTGCAACAAGCATCGACTTGGCCGCGATCGTACCTCGGCCCCAGATGAAAGTGCCGTCGTCGTAGCCGGAGAACGGATTGAATTCACTCCAGGTGGATGGATCGGCACTGACGACATCCATCGGGCTCAGGAGCAGTATCGGCTCGGCCTGACCGGAGCCGTCGATCTGCGCAACGAGGTTACGTTTAAGTCCCTCGGTGGGCAGAAGGGTTGCGAAGATGCCTTCACTGAACAGGACTTCGTAAATGAAACGCGCGGCGGCATGTGTGTCACCCGGAGGGTTGGACGTATCGAAGCCGACAAGACGACTCAACAACTTTGAGGATGTGGCTTCGATTTCCTGCCAATTCAATTTCTGGTCGATTTCGAGCAATGATACCGCCATCAACCTTGGATAAGGAATTTTATAGCATCGAATCTTACATTGTAAAGTCGTTTTAAGGAGAAATGAGAATATGAGCCGGAAAATGCATAAGATTAATTAACTTTTCAGGGAAAACATAGACAAAATACCCTCGAATTATTATGTTCGTGTTTCACCTAAACTGTAAGAACATGTATAAGTTTTGTTAAATAAATTGTATTAATTATGGGAAACAGGTCAGTGGTTGCCCTTGGTTGGTGCACCGATGAGACTGATATCGATCTCCTCGATCGGGATAGTGCCGAGATACATCCAGAATCTCACCCCGCCTGAAAACGCGATAAGGCAGAACGGAACCGCGAACCACCAGGGGGTGAAGTAGATGATTATGGCAACCGCGCCGCACAATATATTAAGCAGCCAGATCAGGATTGCCACGAATGATTTCGAGAAGCCGATGTTGTTGAGCCGATGTGTCGTATGATCGAGCCCCCCCCACCAGAAATTGATCCCGCGCCTGCCGCGATTCAGTGCCACGAACCAGGTGTCGTACACGAAAAACATCAGCACAAATATTGGCGCAAGCGTTCCCGTAAGCGCGTGCCCCTCAACGATATCAGGACGTCCCGCAAGCAGACCCAACATCGCCAGGTAGAAACCATGGGTGACTGAGCCGGAGTCGCCGAGGAAGATTGACGCTCGGGGATAATTGTAAAAGATGAATCCGAACATCGTGCCGATTAGCACAAGCGACAAGCCTATGGTCACCGAATCGCCGTTGAATAGACCGAGCAACAGGAAGAATATTCCCACGACCACTCCGGAACCGACGGAGACGCCGTTCATGTTGTCGATGACATTAGCTGCGTTGGTAATGCCGAGTATCCAGAAAATCGTGAGCGGGTAATTCAGCGCGTGGTCTAAAACCGTCGAACCTGTTTGTATGAAACCGACCTTAACACCGGCGATGTAGAGTATCGTACCGCCTGCGGCGAGAAGGAGCATCTTCAAACCCGGATGCAGCCCGGCGCGATTCTCATCGATACCGAGGATGTCATCGATAAGTCCCGCGAAGAAGATGAATGTCACCGCTAAGAATATCAGTGTCAGATTCACGCCGTCGAGGGCACCTGCACCTGTTCCACCGGATGTGGCGATCGCATTAAGTGTGATGATTATCCCGGTTGCAAAGGCGATGAAAATAAAAAGCCCCCCGAGGTAGGCAACCGGTTTATCATGTTTCTTCGTTCCACCCGCCTTGGGGCGGTCGATGAAGCCGAAATGATGCGCCAACCCGCGGGCAATCGGCGTCCCCACGAGGGTTACGGCAAAACAGAAAAGGAGAATGTAAAGCGCGTCGCTGCCTGAAAGGGCCTGTGTCACAACAGTTCCACCCTGTCCCTGAGTTCGGGATGTTTCTTAACTACGTTACGAGTATCGAAAAACAGTTTCGAGTTTTTGATCAACGCGGCATAATCGAAATCATCGTGATCGACGAGCAGCAACACCAGGTCTGCTTCCTTCGCCCTCTCGATCGTTGCTTCGACCGCGTTAAGTTCAACCGGTTCGCTCAGCAACGGCCGATAATCGGACCGTTCACCGCCAAGGGTTATGGAAGGCACGTACGGATCTGCATAACTGACATCGGCACCTTCGTTGACGAGCATCTCGACGATACGTACCGCAGGTGAGTTACGGGCATCATTTATATTCGGCTTGAACGTGACTCCAAGTGCTAATATTTTTGCATTTTTCAGGGCTTTGCCATGCCTGTTGAGAAGTTTATTGATACGCATCAGTACCCACTCAGGCATTCTCAAATTTGTTTCGGTCGCGACTTCGATGAAACGCGTATGGAAATCGAACTCCTTCGCCTTCCAGTAGAGGTAGTACGGATCGACCGGGATACAATGCCCGCCGACACCGGGACCGGGATAGAACGGCATGAAGCCGAACGGTTTTGTCTTGGCGGCCTCGATAGTTTCCCATATATCTATACCCATGCGGTCGCATAGATAGGTCAGCTCGTAGATGAGGGCGATGTTCACGCTTCGGAATGTATTCTCCAGCAGTTTGACCATCTCGGCGATGGTCGGGGTTGACACCGGCACTACATTGGACTCACCGACAAGTTTCGAATAGATGTAGCATGAAATGTCGGTTGAATCTTCGTTCATACCACCCACGACCTTTGGCGTGGTGGCGATGCTGAAGTCCTTATTACCGGGGTCAACTCTTTCGGGGCTGAACGCGACGAAATAATCCTCGCCCTCGTTAAGTCCGGCCTTCCGAAGTATCGGCAACACAATTTCCACCGTCGTGCCGGGATAGGTGGTCGATTCGATGACCACGACGTGCCCCTTGCGCAGATTTTTTGCAATGGTTTCACTTGCAGCGATTATGTAAGAGATATCCGGCTGCTTGTTCGGAGTGAAAGGTGTCGGGACGCAAACGAAGATTATGTCGGCATGGCCGAGTTCCGCATCGTCAAGCGTAAAGCTGAGACGCCCGGCATCGATCTGCACAACAAGGGCTTCCCCGGGAACGTCCGATATATGGCTTCGTCCTTCGTTGAGGTTGTCGATGACCTCCTTGTTGACGTCGTAACCGATGACATTGAACCCGGCATCGGCAAAACTTAACCCCAACGGCAATCCGACATAACCCACCCCGACGACTGCAATGAGGATCTCCCGCGAATCGATTCGTTTCTTCAGGTCTTCAATATGTGTGTTATTTCCGCTCATGTTCAGTCCTTTCCGGCAGCGGTAATTATAACGCAGGAGCGTTGGTTGCGCTAAGGTTTGGGGTGTTGAAAAAGATCCGAATTGAGATGCAAAGCATACTTAGCGGATGACACCGCTACTTCATTCCGGGTGGCACCCTTCTGTCTTCAGAAGGGTGGTCTTCATCGCATCCCCGTTGGATCGCGGGCACCCTTGGGGTTGTTGAAAAAGTTAAGTAATGGTGTAATACGGGACAGGCCTCAGTAGTGCAGGCGTTGGGCAACAGG
>CBDVBS010000298.1:0-5196 GCA_965372275.1 uncultured bacterium
AACTCCCCGGAATCATCCATAACTAACCCCCTACCCTCGGTTGTGAAATAATCATCCCATGCGATCACATCTGCAAAAGCCCCGCCGGGCGTGAATTCGCTGATGTAACAATGACTGTGCTCACCGGAAGGCGAATACTCGGTAACTCCGGGGCCCGGGTCGAAATCCACCGTGTGTGTGTACTTCCCCGTAACCAGTATATTGCCCCCGGTATCGAATGCCACTCCCCGGGCATCATCATACTGATCAGCACCCCATGAGTTCGACCACTGGTAGTCTCCGCTCGAATTGTATTTGCATATGAACGCATCGTAATGACCGTTATTGACTTGTATATCTTCGGGAATTCCCGGATCGAAATCGACATCTAACTCGTAACTTCCTGTGACATATATGCTCGTGCCTTCCACCAATATGCCCAGCGGTTCATTCCAGCCCGACGATCCCCAGCTCTGCACCCAATGGTAATTCCCGGAGGTGTCATATTTACACAGGAAAATATTGCAGCCGGTCGGAGCTGATGAACGGATGTCCTCCATTGGTCCGGGGTCGAAATCGATGTCGCCGTCAAATGTCCCTGCCGCATAAATGGCGGAAGAATCATCGCAACCGATTTCTCGCACAAGGACCCTGCCCTCATCAGATGTTGTCCACGAATGTACGTTAATGAAATTTCCATCCGTATCAAAGCGGCTCAGATAAGCTCCCACGTATTCACCGACGGCAGCCTCGTTCGATGTGCCGGGACCCGGATCAAAATCTACCGTAAACTGGAAACTCCCACCAACCACGATATCACCGTAGGCATCGAAACCAAGCGCGCGGGCGTAATCATAACCCTCCGCACCCCATGTACGACCCCACTGGTATACCCCATCCGAATTGTATTTTACGAGAAAGGCGTCCTGCTTCCCCTTGGTATAGAAAATATCCGTGCCGTCACCTGGATCGAAATCAACCCCCGTGGCAACTTCATAGTAATATCCCGCCACGTAAATGTTGCCGACGTTATCCACGACGAAGTCCATCGTTTCACAATCGTATGAATGGCTCCCCCAACTGTTCGCCCACTGGAAGGGCGTCAGCGATAACCTCACCTCATACTCCCTGTCGAAGTCATCTACGCCAATATGACGTATGCGAACATAATATGTTGCGCTCGGAAGCGACAAACCGGCCAGGTCAATGATCGCGCTTGGGTCAGCTTCTTCCTGGGCCAGGTTCGGCCCCGAAGGCGTTGGTGCCTGGGATTCATTATAAAGAGTGATATCCGCCGGTCCCGTTGCGTTCAGAACATTAAGCCGCAACTTCCCGCCTTGCCCTATGTAATCAAACTTGAACCAGTCCTTCTTGTCATTGAGGCAGACGTACTGGGTGCCGCTCGAATCATCAAATTCTATTTCAATTGCGTCTGAGTAATCATCATTATCATCCGGGAAGCAGAATATATCTCCCGCATTGTTTACCAGGTCGTACACACGGGTTCCATCGTCGGTGCCAATGAACCCGACTCTCAGGTAGTAAGTGCCTGGGCCAAGTTCCAATGATTCCAAATCAACAACACCATCGAAACCGAAATTCGCCCCTGCCCATCCAAGCGGGTCACCGGTGGGATCATCATAGAAACCCAACCCCGCGGATCCCGTATCGCTGGTAAGATGCAGCGTGACATCACCGCCAAGCAAGCTCTCTATATCGAATTTGTACCAGTCATACAAATCGTCAAGACAGACCGCCTCCATTTCGAGATCAGCTCCCACGTAAATCTCAGTCGCATCAACCCACGTCTCGTTATCCTCCGGGTAACACAGGCCGACCTCAACTTGCACATAATCGTACAATTTAAGGCTTGTATTCATCGAACCCGCCGATATGAGAACATCGTAGAAACCGGGCAAATTGGCCTGATCGGTCTCTACAGTCGCCGACCAGGTGAGACCGATTACGTAATCCATCTCCGTCAATTCCCCGCCTATTGGAGTCATATCGATAAAAACACCAGAGACGTCATACTGCCAGTCCATGATGAATACATTGACGTCCGTAGACCCTCCATCGGGCGGAATGGGCCAATCCTGAACGAATTCGCTTATCTGGATCGGTTCCTTGCAGTTACCCGGCCAGTGAACGGTCAGGGCAAACGTAATCGACTCCGATCCCGGCGGGTTGCCGAAATAAATCAGAATCTCCTCGCTATGTTCAGATGCAGGCTCAACCTTGCGCTGGTCGGCGTCATCGCCAAACGCCCTGAACGGGTTGATCGAGCCGGGCGGTTGCGCATATAGGTCGGTATAATCATCCGGGTTCGCCAATTTCCATCCCGTTGTACTGTCGAAAAAAATCAACCGCGGGTCATACACGGTCACCGATGTCGTGTTCCTGAGAATCACTTGCAGGTCCATGATCTTGGTCTGCGGATCGTATGATTCTACGTAAACACTGAAACACTCCCCCGGAGGGCAGTTAGGAGGTTTCATCATATCCGTTACATTGAAATGGAATTCACTCCCGCGAAGCTGCATTAACAACAAATCTCCCGTTGCCGCGTCAATATCCACCGACCACATACCAAGCAGAGAATGTTGATCCGACAGGGTTTCAGTCGAATCGCGGATCTCAGCCTGCTCATTCGGAGTGACCGGTAGATCCCTGTTCCCCGAACATCCAATCAGGCATGCAAGCAGGGTCAATGTCATTGGGAGAAAGAATCGGGTATACATCCTACCGGCCTCCTCACAGGTTTCTTCTCAGGAGTTGGACGCAGAGCCTATTATAGCACAAAACAGTACCTTATCGGTAATCTGGATATTTCCGGCTACCTCGGCGTGGCATCAGGTAAGCCGCCGTCAACGGGGATCGTAGCACCTGTGGTGGGAGTTTGATGTGTTACAAAAAACAAGACTGCATTCGAACAATGCTCCGCTGTAACCTTTGCCTTAAGCAGATTTCTTTTTTGATAATATTCCTCCAGCCCCTTCTCGTCCAACCCCCGCGCCTTCATACGATCCGGCCCGACTTCCTGCCACAAACCCGACTTGCGCCCGGCTTCATCCGAGAACACCGCGTCGGGTGAAACCATATTCACGCGTACCCCCATCTTGGCGAATTCGAGACTCGCGATACGTCCGAGCTGATGCGACGCTGCTTTCGTGGCGCTGTACGCACCGAAGCCTGCTCCCGGCGCGAAGACATTCTTCGTCGAGATGAGCACGACATCCCCGCCAATTCCCTGGGCTTCATAAATCGGCGCGACTTCCTTCAGCACAAGCAATGTCCCTTCGGTGTTTATCCGCTCCAACCTTCGGAACATCTCGATATCCATCTCGGCAATCGTCGATACGTGCGCAACCCCGGCGCATATGATCGTGATATCCAACCCGCCCCAAGTTTGAACGACCTTCTTCATTCCATCCTTCACGGATTCAGGATCAGTTACATCCATCGGGATACCGATAACCCGCTCCCCGAAATCGGCCTTCAATTCATCTACAAGACCATCCAGCCTCTCCCCCGCCAAATCGGTCACGGCAAGATGGCATCCATTCTCAAGCAATCCCCGGCATATCCCGGCGCCGATTGCACCGGCGGCACCTGTCACTATTCCGATATGCCCATCCAGCGGTTTCTTCTCACGCCGCGCCAACTTCGCATGCTGCATGGGGAAGTATTCCATATCGAAAATGTCTTCCTCTGAAAGCCCGACGTATTCAGCGCCCATTGATGCAATATTCGATTTGATCTTCACCGTATGCTCGGTGATATCCCTTGCAATAGCCGCCGATTCAAGATTCTCACCCGCGCATACAGCACCAAGGAAAGGCATGAATACAACTCGGGGTTTCGAATTAAAGCGTGAAACGCCCGGTTTCATTCGTGATGCGTTGCGTTCGATATATGCATCGTACTCCTTTTCATATTCACTCACCGCGTCGCCAATCTGGTCCCGCAGCTTCACCGGATCGTCATACCACGGGTCTTTAACCCACATCGGTAATGCCTTGGTATGTATCAGATGATCCGATGTCACACCGGGTGTCATGAGCAGCCCTTTCCCCTTGTCCGAATCCACAATATTCGATACATCATTATTCACCAACGGCAGCAGGACGGACTTCCTGTACGGCATATCCGCATTCCCGGTTTCGACCGCTAATAGCCCGCGTAATATCGGGACGGCCTTTATGAAACCTTCGATTCCAACAACATCAGGAGTAGATAGAAGATTTTCTTCTACTAAGGCAGTCGTTGCATTTTTGGAAATATATTCCTCTGCCTTGGTGACAAGATTTATATGCCTGACATACGACTCCCTCGCTTCATCGCCCCAAGTAATCAACCCGTGATGCATCAGCACCATCGCAGACACCTTCGGATTCGCGTCCATCGCTTCCGCAACCGCTTTCGCCAGTTCGAATCCGGGTTTCACATAATCGAGAATGACGACTTCATCGCCGAAAACTTCACGCACGATCTCCCTGCCATCCTTCCGGTTCGTGAGCGTGAGAATCGCATCGGCGTGAGTATGGTCAACATACCTGTGAGGGATGAGGGCATGCATCAACGCTTCAATCGACGGAGTCGGCGCATCGTGCTCGAACATATGCGTGCGCAATTCATTCAACATATCTTCGTCGCTGATTTTGGGCAGGACATTCAATTTCAGAAGGTATTGTAAATCAAGCCCCGGATGCCCTTCGGGTTCGATGGACGCCATGTCATACCCGGACGCCTTCACGAATATCGCGGCGATCTTCTCACCCATCACGTTGGTGTGAATACTCTTAACCGATGTATTCCCCCCGCCGTGCAGCACGAGGTACGGCTCCGCCCCAAGCAGTCGCGCGGAATATGTGCGCAATGCGATATCCTCGCCCCACTTAGTAATGTAGCGTTCTACAAACTCATCCGCTTCTTTTTCAGACCATCTGTTTTGCATTTTTCAAAACCTTAAATTCAGTTTTAAGATTCACTTATCCGGGTGGCACTGACAAGCGAGTCTTCGAGTTTGTCAGTGTCTTTGAACAATGTCCACTCCCTGACGGTCGCGGCTCGGATAATCAATCTTATATCAAATTCCGAAATTCCAATTTCCGGGTGGCACTGACAAGCGAGTCTTCGAGTTTGTCAGTGTCTTTGAACAATGTCCACTCCCTGACGGTCGCGGCTCGGATAATCAATCTTATATCAAATTCCGAA
>CBDVBS010000299.1:0-5177 GCA_965372275.1 uncultured bacterium
ATCCCGTTTACGTTCCCACGGTCAGACTCGAAGACTCGTCAGACCGTGCCATCAAGACATCAGTATCTCAAGTGTCCATGCGGACTATCCTGGATTTCACCAATATAGAATGACTCTTTGCGACATCCGGCGGATAGTAAGGATATTTTTGAAATGGCTTTGGTCTTGGTGAAGTAAAAAGACCCGGATTGCCGGGTCTATTGTTTCGGATCAACGTCCGCCGTTACATACCGATGAGTTCGAGGGGATCGATCAGTTCGAGATCCTGCTGCCTGAGGAAACCGTAGAACCAGTCCTGTCCGGACTGGAAAAACCTGCTCGATTCAGCGGCACGGTTAAGTTTGGTTTTGTACATTTCGAGGTGTACGCAATCCTTGCCGTGCTTGATCTGCCCGATTTCCTTGCCCTTTTCAACCTTTATACCCTGGAGATATTGATGGGCCTTGACGTTCTGGTAGTACGATGTGTAACACTTACCGTTGCTCTCGTGATGCACATAAACGCCGTTGGAAGTAATTCGGAAAACTGACCCGTCCGCGACCGCAATGACAGTACGATCACCCTGGGTGAAAAAATCGGTGCCCCTGTGAATCGAGAGGTATCGGTCCGGGTAACGTTCCCAGTTGTCTTCCATCTTGTAAGCTAAGAAAAATGGATGAATGAAGGGGTTCACTCTGTCGGTATCGAGTATGGGATATCCCCATTCAAGGCCAATTTTATCGTCAGGGCATAGATATTCGAAACATTCCACACAGGCAATATGCTGATTGAGGGAGCCGCCCATGAATAGCAGGCTACCGAACTGGGCTTTCTCACAGCTTAAAGAACAAGGCATGTACAGTCCCTCTCCCAAGCCATGGAGAACATCCCGTTCCGGAATAATTCACCGAACAACGTTGATACAGCCTGAAGTCCTTCCGGGAACGGAAAAACCTCCTCAGCCTGTGGGAAATAAGTAACTACCTAATATGTAGCCCATGAATCAAGGCATGTCAATAAGTTGTGCGCAGAAAGGGGCTATTGAAAAAGTCATAAGTTATAAAATATCCAGATGAAACAACCACCGTTCTGGTAGCCCCGGGTTGGCCGCATCCGTTCTGATCCTGATGAATTGCGGCCTATCCGGGGTAGAAGCCAATTTATTTCATGGTTAAGGATAGCTTCAACCCCGGGCTACCAGGTATGAAGTGCCTTTCCAACAGCCCCAGAAAAGCCGTATTTTTAAAACGGTGATATAGAATATAATCATCCCGGGGCGGTCTTACATAATACGGCACCGGATATTCAGTCTTATTAATACTAACAACGGCGTCAATGTAGAGAATAATATGTAGATGGCAACGCGGCGTGGGTTTAGCCGGTTGCATCGGTGACATATAAAATTCATCCTGGTCCAGGACCGGGGGAGGATGATCTCAAATGGATCGTAAATTAAGAGTTCTCCTTATCGATGATGATGAGAAAATCCACAAAGTGGTACGGGAGACACTTCCGGATGATGAATTCGAACTGATGACTGCACGCGAAACTCGCGAGGGTCTGCACGAGGTGTTACGTTTCAGCCCGGATTTAATTCTGCTCGACTACATACTTCCCGAGATAAGCGGCATGGACGCACTCAGGGAACTCAAGTCTCATAAGCTTACAAAGAAAATCCCTGTTTTGGTTTTGAGTTCCGCCGGTAACCAGGACATCGTCGAGAGCTTCTACCAGCTTGGTGCCATCGATTTCATCGACAAGCCGATCATACCGAGAATACTCAGGGAGAAGATCCGTTCCCTGTCAACAAATATGGATCTCCTGCAGCGCAATATTAGCAGGGCAGGCGGGAATATCGTCTGTTTCTTCGGTGCGAAGGGGGGCGTGGGCACATCGACGGTAGCGACGAACTCCGGGCTGCTCCTGAGCAAGATAGCGAATGATGAGGAGCGTAGTGTCCTGCTGATGGATGTCAATAAATTCTCATCTTCACTGCGATTTTCCTTCGATGTCAGGAGCGGCGCAACACTGTTCGACCTGATGCAGGAGCATCCGTTCGATCTCGACGGCGAATACATGCTCCAGAGCCTTACGAATGTTTCGGACAACCTGTCGGTAATGCCGTCATCAGACAGACTGGGTCAGCTCGAACAGGGGAGTGTGGATGATTTCGCCGTTGTAATGCAGATCGTGACAAGCTGCTTCGATCATGTCATCGTGGATTTGGACAACTCCTTCAGCGATATTAACCTCTGGCTCTTCGAACATGCCGCCAATATCATGATTGTCACCAACTCCACCAGAAGCAGCCTTCAGAACCTGCACGACATCATTGAGACGCTGCTGCGCATAGGTATAGACAGGAACAAGTTAGGCCTCGTGCTGAACCGTTTCGACCCGAGGGACAAGATCAACGAGGATGAATTGCTCAAGTTCGTGGGTGTCCCCTGTCTCGGCACTTTCAGGAATCATCCCGAGAAGTATCTCGAGGCCGAGGAGAACAACATACCGGTATCAGCGTTAACCCGCTCACCCGCAACGGCCGAATATAAGAAGTTCGCCGAAGTACTTATCGACCTCGCGCCTTCAGCAGTGAGCGAAGTCGCGTCCTGTCTGTAATCAAAGGAAATGGAAATCATAAACCCCGCCGGTCGCGGGGTTATTTTTTATGCATGGGTGCCACAAAGAGTCGTTCCATATTAGTGAAATCCAGGATAGTCCGCATAGACACTTGAGATACTACTGTCCTGATGGCACGGTCTGCCCGAGTCTTCGAGGGCTGACCGTGGTCTTAGCGGGATTCCAACATACACCACGGTCAGCCCTCCCAAAGCGTCGGGCAGACCGTGCCATCAAGAAGGAATAATTTATGCAACGTTAGGGTTCAGTGTGCGGCACCCGGTAATTATTGAGTTTTGAGACAGCCTCATATTTATATGAAAACGACCCGCATTATCGTGGGCCGCTATTTCAATCGTGTATTGCCATCCTCTATGTCATCGTCTCAAAGCCGCCTTAAGCTGGGCGACACTTCGCTTTGCTTCTCCCGGTTTCGATTTGGCGGAGATCCTGGGCTTTTGCGATACGGGCAATGTGAAATACATTATTGTTCCCTTATCCACTTCGGTTATGTAATCGACAGTCCCGCCGAGGGAAGTCACCGCGCGTTTTACGATTGCAAGCCCGGCTCCGTCACCCTCGGTGGTGTCATCGGCAACGAGGCGTCTGAAAAGCTCGAATGGCACTTCGCGGTCGTCACCGGGGATACCGTAGCCATTGTCGGAGATATAAAAGAGCGCATAGCCCGGGGGAATGACTCCATTGTCGAAGTTCCCGGAAATCTCCCGCGGTGGTTTCTGCATAACGCCTATCTCGATTTCCTTACTCGTGCTCCTGTTGTGCTTAACGCCGTTCGATATAAGGTTGCTGAATATCTGCCGTACCTGTTGCTCGGCAGCCTGGATGGAAGGGAGCGATGCGGCTACATTGATGAACACATCATCCCGCCGGTCATATCCCCGGGCATCGACTATGCCGTCAATCAAGCCTTCGATATTCTCCACCAGGGCATTCTCCATGGTTTTTCCCGCCCGGGAGAATGCCAGCAGGGAATCGATCTGCCTTCCCATAAGTTCGACCGAATTACGTATGTGCCTAAGGTGATCCACGGAATCGCCTGAAATACCCCCCAGGTCCTCAACGAGCATTGAGGTGAACGTGCGCACCGACATGAGGGGCTCCTTGAGGTCGTGACTCACGGTGTGGACGAACTGTTCGAGCTCATCACGTACCAACCTCAGCTCGGAGTTCTGTTTCTCAAGGCCTTCCTTAAGGCTGAGGAGATCAACGGCCCCTTCGGCAAGTGCCGCAATTGTCTCATTGTAGATACTTTGTTTCGTCGAAACGTGGTCGGCTATTCTGTTTATGGCGGATATGTTCTGGTGTCTCTTGGCGAGTTCCCGCTCCAGGATTGCGACCAACAGGTCGTAATCCTTGTTTGCGGCATCCCACGAGAGATCATATCCAGACGTAAGTGCGGCGATTGGAGCCTTCAAGGAGCTGCCACGGGTTATGAACGCGGTGATCGTGCCGCCCGCCGTCGTAATATCCCGCATAGAGTCATTCTTGAGCACCGAAACGGCTTTCTCGATATCAAGATCGACCAAGATGACGTTGGGATATTCGTCCGGCTCATCAGGCTTCATGGATTCGATATCGATGCAATGCTCGACGGATATTCCCTGGCCCGAGATGTTACTCTTCAGGACCGCGAAAAGGGATTCATCATCGCCTGCATACCATATTTTGAATTTTTCCATCAGCACCCCCCGCGGATATTGATCGGGAACGGGCAGTTTCAATCAGTTCCCCGGCACAAGTAGTATCTAATTTACCCGGTTATTAGTTATATGTAGGATTTAAGCAGACATTATAGGATGAGGTTTTGGTGTCATAAAGATTTCCCTGATTAGCTGCGAGCCGTCGGCTCGCCACTACAGAAGATGTCCAAGCCGGGGTGTCGGTGTCTATACCGTCCGTGTGCCACAGCTACTCAGCGTCTTCGCTGATAGCGGTGTCCTGTCCCGGTGCCACGGACAAGCTTACCGGATGATGATTGGATTCACATCAGGATGGATTGCTTGCCCGTGTCTTACCAGGAGCGCGCATCATCGGTCGCAGAGCGACCTATAGATACGCGCTACCCAAGAAATACACGTTGCCCAACAAATACACGTTACCCAAGAAATACACGTTGCCCGAAAGATACGCGCAACCCGTTCATGTGGCTTTTTCAACAAGCCCCATGGTTACTTTTGTGTGAAAATGGTTTATTTTATTGATGTGACACCGACGCATAGAGATGGACTGAGTGAGGAAAATGCAGCGCGAATTCTCCAGGACGAGGAGAAGAATGTCAGGCTCACCGATCTGCCGGTGATAATACCGAAATTGATAGGGCTGGTATGCGCGCTCTTTCTCCCGCTGCTTGCCGCATCACAGAGAACTCCCGGAATGGGAGCTGACCCGGGATTCGTGATACTCGCGGCTATAGCACTCGCGGCATCAATGGCGCTGGCGTCGTGGTTCGAGACACTCGTTTATCGAAGGTTGGCACTTGGGGGGATATGGGTCGTTCTCGTGATCGTCGCCGCCGGTATCATCATACATATTCCCGGCACCGAGTCCGCCCCCACCCT
>CBDVBS010000300.1:0-5142 GCA_965372275.1 uncultured bacterium
CCTTTTTCTTCTTTACATCAAGTAGCTTTGTAATCTTGCTCATTAAATGTCTCCCACATTTTGTAAGCGGGGAGAGCCGTGCCGTACAGATTGACTCTCCCCTGATTATGATTAATGTTCGGTTACGCTACAAATTTAGCGGCGATGCTTGAATCGTTATATCCCAGAACAAGGCCAGAATCAACGGTCACACTTGCCAGGGTAGCAGTAGCGGTGTAGTTTACAGCCACATATCTCCCAAGGGCACCGTAGTCGACTTTAAGGGCTTTCTTGGTCCCAGCAGCCGACAGAGCAGGGAAAATGACACTCGCCACACTCACAGCACTGGAAATTGCACTCGAAGAGATTGCAGAACCAGTTACAAGTGTACAGGTCATAATCTTTGCGGCGGTTACCATTGCCACATTGATATTTACGAACCAGGTCATATCTTTCCCGAGACCTGCCTTAAGAGCATTACCAAAGGCGTCTTTACCACTGGCTTGTGCTCCGAGGTCTACGATGTTTGTAGAATAGTCGTCGCTACCGTTTAAATCGATCAATGCTTCGGCATCCGAAAACAACAGTTTTGAATCTTGAATCATTGTAAATCTCCTATTAAAAATTGTTAATGTTGTCGATTGATTAATTAACTGGGGGAATAAATCCCCCAATTACTTATGTTATTGTGGCCTCAGTATCAAGAATCTGCTCGACCAGTCGGATAGGCACACCACGGAAATACATCACAGGCTCACCAGCGAGACCTTCACCCTTACCAGGCGTGAAATGAACGTTGGTCTTGTCTTTCAGCTTAATTTCCATCTGCGTAATCACGGTCTGGTTACAGTAGATTTTAGCACCCTTACCACGTATAGGCATCCGATTCAACAGCTTGATAATGTTGTCCTCATCAAAGATGTTAGAAGTACCGGAACTCTCAATATTCGCGAGTCGGGCCATGTTACGAGCGTTACGACAAACCATTCCACCACTAAACTTGAAATGGTCACGATACACCTGCCACATCTTGTTGTTAGAGTCGATCTTAGTTTTCTCTCCAAGATCCTTATGTACGATACCGACATTCTTGGAACCCTTCGGATAGATCATATGGACCTTGTCCATACCCCACTGAACGATGTAGACAGAGGTAAGGTCGGAACCAGTCCCACCCTGACCAATAACATTCCCATCAGCGTCAAGGTTACCCATCCGAGTCGCCAAGCCATCAAATTCTTCCGGCGTGGTGATTGTAGAGCCATAAATCATCGTCTGTGCGAGTTCCTGACCGAGCCCCTCAAGGAAGGGTTTTACTTCCTGCATACGCCCGGAGGCTTTGTCGGGGTAAGCATCGATAATCATTTTGTCATTCTCAGCATAACTCTCAAGCATACCAATAGCTTCGGTCACTTCGACAGTCGTTGAGATCTCAGTCTCGACACCAGCGTTCAGCTTTCTCCACGAACCAGCGGGCAGCGAAAGGCGTCTGGTGGTTTTATGACTAAAGACATCGTTGGCCTCGCCCCAAGGGGCATCGAACAACACTTCATTTGTTTCGTTCAATACTTCGGCTATTACGGCAGCGTTCCCTTTAGGGTCGAGCCTTTTAGCCATTTCAATCAGCGTTAGCTGAGTGTTAGTAACTAATGTTGCCATAGTTGGTTAAACTCCTTTTATTAATCCATTTTTCCGAACTTCAACATGGGCGCACCGGTAATGTCGCGCTCCACGTCGTTTTCCTCAATCGCCCCATCAATGAAACTGTCTTCAGAGATGTAGGTCGATAATTTATAGAACGCTTTAAGCATCCGAGGGTCGTTTCCGAGTCCTGTCTCAGCCAGGTAATCGACGAAGTCGTCATCAGAAAGAGCCTTGACGAGCCCAGTTGCAGCAGCCGTTCGCGCTTCACAGGTACCACCCCATTCTTGCATGAGTGTTGCCTTAGCTGCTTCTGCTTCCTCTGTCAGGACCTTATCAAGCTCCGCTTCATTCATGTCGGTTACTGATTTTTGGAACTCATTCAACACTGTCTGATCCCTTGTTACCATCGCAGGCAAGAGCTTTGAGAACTGGTCTTGAGTCAATCCGAGGTCTTCTTTACAGAACTTGCTTAGCGCGTCATAATTACCTTGGTTTTTGACTTCAATGTTCTCGATAGGCTCATAGGTATCAGGTATAGTGATCTTAC
Organism: uncultured bacterium; assembly: GCA_965372275.1. GTDB lineage: Bacteria > JAJVIF01 > JAJVIF01 > JAPKYR01 > CAZSPL01 > CBDVBS01. Next base: position 2,171 of record CBDVBS010000300.1, read on the forward strand.
CATCTTGAAGCGATTTGTAATGCTTTACGAACTCACCGACTGTCTTTCCTTGAAAGTCTCCGAATCCTTCCCTGTCAGCTTCGGGAATCCCATCCATGAAAGATATGGGATCATTCCCTTTTTTTCCAGCCTCGCCGGGGTCGCCGTCCCCTGATCCATCGGCAGCTCCGTCAACATTGTTTGGATCTGCATTAGGATCATTCACGACATTAGGTTCAGGGTCTTGTTGACCACCACTACCACTATTTTGATCTAATTCTATTTCCGGCATATTCTCTCTCCTTGCTTATTCTGATTTATCGTTTTGTATTTGCATCCATGCCTTAAAGCCTTTAACTTCCTCGGCCTTACCGGACCCTCTCATTTTATTTCTATACGCAGCGTACTTGACACGCATAAGCGCCAGGTCTTTTTTATCTGCCATTATCCAACAACCACCTCCATTGATCTCTCAAAATCCGCGCGAAGGTCGGGGCCAACTAAAGCTTTAATTCTTCGACCGACATCACGCCTACCCTCATTAAAATATGTCCAGGTGTTCCCGGTCATAGTCATGTTGTTTACCATACAGTAGTTGAGCATATCGAATAATACTCGTTGCGCTACTTCGCTTGAAGCCTTACCGCCGAACACTTCCATATAATCACGCTTCAGCGTTTCAGCGGCTTTGGCTTTCAGTTGATTCATAAGCTTTGACTTCTGGTCCCCCTGTGTTATCGGCTGAGGTCCCGAATACCTTGCTTTCTGCATATTACCCCTCCAAAGTCTTCCTGAGGTCAGCTAATGCCGTCCCGTCTTCTGTGCTTGTGTTTCCGAGCTTCTGTGCATTATCAACGGCCATGGCTTCCTGTTCCATTGCAGCCTGCTTCTGTTCAGCTTCTTGTCTGGCCTGTCTGATCTTGACCACATCTTCCCCGCTATTCATTAATGTTGGGGGAGCACTAACGGAATCGCTATACTCGTTTATAGCAGCATCAAAGTTAACGTTATCAAGTACATCGGGCTTTCCACCATTAGCCATCTCAAGGGCGAACCCAGTAACAGCTCTAATGCTTTGAGTCGTCACGAGCTTCTGAGCTTGTGCAAGCAGTGAAATAAACTCGACCTTCAACCCTATTGAGTTAGAGCCGGGAGGCGCGCTATCAATCAATATCTGAGGGACAGGCGGTATCATTCCGTTACGGAGCATTATTGCAAAAGTTCTATCTATCGTCGGACTAAGTAAGTCAGTGAACTGACGTTCGATAACGTCTCCAAGAAGCATGAGTTTCTCTTCATGCCGCTCAGCGACTTCAGTTGCTGTCATTCTGCCCTTTTCCTCTAACAAGGATAAGAACAGGTCATTGTAAAGCCCCTGACGTATCTGTTGACGCAGGTCGCCTATGTCCTGATTGAACTGCGCCAGGTTAGGGACAACGTTAAGTATAGTCTCGAATTTCTCAATATCTCCACTGTCACCGTAAATAATTGATCCAGGTTCAAGGCTTCCTATCTGACCTTTAAGCGATGAAGGAGCTTTCATAGGTGGCTTAATCATTATTGATAGAGCCATTAACTTATCGTAGACCAACTCTTGTAGAGCTTTAACGTCTCCGAGTATCTCCGCGCAAGGTCCATTCCCATACGGATCTGAGCCTGTAAGCGTCCAGCGTGGAACAGCACAAGGCCATTCCCTAAAGCCGGATTCATGTATAATCTTTTGCTCGCTCTCAAGTATGTATGTCGAACTGAACGGCATATTCAAGTTATCAATAAGGCCCGGATTATAAAAATCCCTATTCCTTATTACATGAGCTATACGGTAAACCTTGAAGGGATCTCCACCGTTCTTCTTAAGTTCCTCCCGAATGGTACGTGGAAGCTTACTCCTTCCAAACTTCCTGGCAAGTTGCGATGCATTAAGGTACACTGATCTATAAATACCATCGACTTTACGCCTATCATCTTGGCTGATACAATACTCACCAGCAGTCAAAGTGTAAAACCTAATGACAGACTTAAGGTCCTCAAATATTAGCATCACAGCCGCGCCGTATCCCATCTCTTCACGATATACCATATTGACCGCAGAATAGAAGTTGGAAGCAGCAAACACTGAATACATCCGTTTCTCAACTTCATGTAGAAACGACTTAACCTCATGGTTCTTTATAAGGTCAGTATCTTGATGACCTATCTTAAACCACGGTCGTGAAGGACTCGTAAGCCCTCCCTGCATCCCAGCGACAAGTATACGGCCAGATCGACCACCTGTATTATCAAGGATATTTGACCAGTCGCGAGGGTTATCACCGCCATGATCTTGATCTTTAAATTGCCCTGTCATCGGTAAGATATAGTCACGGATATCCATATGCTGACTTGAGCATAGAGCATCACGCTTTGCCTTGAGGAGTGAATACTCGCTCAGTATTGCATTGGCTTTAATGTTATTCATTATATCTTTCCTTTAGGGTACAAGTGCTATTACCCCAGTGTTCCGGCGAGTGGTTGTCTTTAGCCCGACGGTCGTGTATGTTCGACAGTTCGGACATTTAGCATCCAACTTCTTTGCCTGAAATACATATGAGCAATGAATACACCTGACCCAGGTTCCTTTTGAGGTTGACATCGTTTATACGTAAGTTGCTATAATCACAGTCGTAAGGATAAAACCAATAACGATGCCTATGAACAACCGAGTTATTTCAAAGTCTATATCCACGCCGTATGACGTAAAGATACAGTCCAGAAACTTTTCCCATATCATTTTTAACATACCTTATCCCCCTAATAGTGTGGCCCTTCTAATTGACGGCCTTGACCGTAAACCGAGGGGCGAAGTTAATATAGTTGAAGGTCGCCTACGAGCCTTATCCCGTGCTTCTTTTTCAGCGTCCTTCGTGACATCATCGAGCGACGTTCCAGTCTCTTTGGGTTTTTCTGCTTCTGCTACCTTAGGTGCCTGTGGTTTCTTTATCGCAGGTTTAGTT
>CBDVBS010000301.1:0-5139 GCA_965372275.1 uncultured bacterium
TGGAAGCCAGCGCTCCGGTAAGATAATTCCCATTTTCCCCCACCCATTTGAAACCTTATACCGTCGATGTTAGTCTATGCAGTGTAAACATTTTCACGCCATTGGGTATTTCCGGTGTGCCGGATGTTTCAATCAATGTCGTGACCGAAACCAGAGGTGAGTGAATGCGTTTGAGCAATGCGTTCAAGGTTGCCTGGAGAGGGCTGCTGGTCAACAAGGCAAGAAGCCTGCTTACATTACTCGGTATCATCATCGGTATCGGCGCGGTGATAACCATCCTCGCCCTCAGCGGCGGTTTGCAGGCGGAAGCAAATCGCCAGGTAAACGAGATGGGGGCGAACCTTCTCTTCGTATTCCCCCAGATGACAGAGGAAGAGCGTCGGCAGGCGCATTCATCGATGCGCAGCATAGAATTCGAACTCTTCGACCGGGATGATGTGGCGGCTATGGAGAAAGCGCTCAGTGTCCCGCATGGCAGCACGAGCCTCGTTAACGGACAAACCGTCCTGCGTTACGGCAACGAGACACTGACCGCGGAGACATATGGCATCGATGAGAATTACGGTGAAATCTTCAATTTCAACGTGACCGCCGGACGTGAATTCACGCGGGGAGATATCCAGGCCGCGGAGAAAGCTGTCATTCTCGGAAGCGAAGCAGCGGAGATTCTCTTCGATGATGAAAACCCGATCGGCCAGAAAATCACGGTAAACGGAATACGCTTCAATGTGATCGGAGTGTATGAGGAGAAAGGCGGAGGACTGGGCAACCTCCCCGACCAGCGCGCTCATGTACCGCTGCCCGTCGCTCAAAAACGGCTTTTCGGTGCGCCTGATGACATTCATATGGTCACATTCGGACTTGATGATATAAAAGATATGGACACCGCGAAGGAAGAGATTACAGACCTGTTATTGAAGCGCCGCCGTATCCAGGATGACTCGGAAGAGAACTTCGCGATCATGTCGCAGCAGGACGCCCTTGAGAGCTTCGGTTCAATACTCGGCGTAATGACCGGCGTACTGGGCGGTATCGCCGCTGTAAGCCTTCTCGTGGGCGGCATCGGCATTATGAATATCATGCTTGTATCAGTTACCGAACGCACCAGGGAGATCGGCCTTCGAAAGGCGGTTGGCGCGAGAAAGGTTGATATACTGCTGCAATTCCTGATTGAAGCGATCGTCCTGTGCTGTATAGGGGGAGCGTTAGGCATCGCCTTAGGCTATGCCGGTGCGATAGGTCTGTCGAGCCTTATCAGGTCCAGCGCGCCTGAAGCGGCATGGGATCCGCATATCAGCGGGTACTCAATTATCATAGCGATCGCGTTCTCATCGCTTATCGGCATAATCTTCGGCGTCTATCCCGCCACCTCCGCCGCGAATAAAGACCCGATCGATGCCCTGCGTTATGAGTAGATTCAATGACATCTCAGCCGTTCTTAACAGATATTAATAGTGGCTCATGCTTGATGTGATATAATTTGATTAGCAGTGCGGAGAGGTGAATTTTGGGTGGAAATCGTAAAATATCATATCTTATTTTTTTAGTAACCCTCGCGGTTGCCTTGCTATTCGCGGCACCGGCATATGCGTGTGATATCCCTTCCTTTGTCAACCGGGAATATGGCTATGAGATTGAAACCGACTTCGAATGGGTTGTCGATGTTTCCGCGTATCCTGATACCGTGGTCTTTGGAATCGGTGAGGGTGGACGTCTCGTGGTTGACGTCATCACCATTGATGATGAATATGAACAACCAACATCGCAGGATTACGCGGACATCGCGCTGGCCGGGCTGGAGAGTGGATTCGAGGAATTCGTCATAATTGATGAAGCGTGGTCGGTATCCCCCCGCCGCTTAGAGGTTTATGATATTAATTTTGAATTCATGGTTGATTGTGAAACTATGCACGGTACCGCGCGGGTAGCCATCGGCGCCATCACCCTGCTCGCGGTATATTATGACGACCCGAGTGATTATTCATACTACCTTCCCGATATATCGCAATCGTTTAGAACCATCACAATTGACGAATCCCTCCTTAACCCCGGAAAGGAATTTCTTGACGACAACGAAATTGAACTCGAATACATCGACCCGTCCACCATCCTCTTCAAGAATGAATCATACCTCTATGAATGTCCGAATCCTCCCGGCCTCGTGCCTGAAGAGATCAACGGTCCCGGCTGGATCGTATTCTCAACAGGCGAAGGTGAGATCGCTATCCGTTATCTCGACCATTACTATAATTCTGGAAAAGCTTACGATGAAATTCTCGATGAGATGATCCCCGAATTCCTTGCCGCTTTTACCAGGTATGAAGCCCTGGAAGGAATGGATATATTCCTGGGCGACGGGCGTTCCGGTCATATACAGCATCTCGATGCGGTTTACAACGGGTACGACTGGAGTGGTACTTTCGTATGTTTCGAATCGGACTACGGCGAACCGTTCATACTCTCTATTCTTGCACCGGTCGAAGAGCATGACACAAATATAGGCTATTTCCAGTGGATGTGGACATCGTTTGCGTTCGTTGAAGAAATCTGATAACTGTTCGATACACGAAACCGACGCCCCCCCGGGGGCTTTTTTATTTGCTAAAAACCGCATCAGAAGCCATAAGTGTAATAAGTATACGATAAGTATTTGCTCCTATAAGCAATCATCAGAAGCAATGAATAATTCTTCCCCCTCACCTGCCGAATATATTTCAGTAACCATTTTTAGAAATAAAAGGAGGAGACTATATGAAATTTCGGATTCTCATTCTCATTGGACTATTGCTCATGTTGATGTTCCCGACATCGGCGTTTGCCGACGGAACGAGGACTTATACCGACATCGAATGGGGTTTCACCCTCGATTATCCAAAGGATCTCGAGGTCCTCAATGAAGGTGATGGTTCAGTCAGTTTCGTCGATAACGACGGCGTCGAAATTGTACGTGCCGATTGTTACTACGATGAAGCCACGCGCTCTTACGACCCGCTCGGCGGTGCGGTTGAAGGAATCTATGCCATACTCGCCGAAGAATATGGCAACGACTGGGAACTGCTTAGCGAGGAATACGAGGACACCTTGCAGGGATATCCCTCTGGTGAGCTGTGGTATACATCACTTGAAGGGAATATCTGGTGGCAGGAATGCGACTACATCATCTACGCTGATGATGTTGTGTATCTCATCTCCATGATATGGCCCGAAGAGGATATGAGTGATTACTGGGACGCTTTTTACGAGGTAGTTTACTCATTTACCGTGATTTAAGAACTCGCGGTGTGTTTTTCAAATAACCCGCCTTGCCAGGCGGGTTTTTTCGTCCCCGCAGCAGCCTTTCGTATGGCTCGTGGAAAGCAGCAAAGTTTAAAGTCACGCCATATGCTATAAGCATCTTGTAGGGGCGAGCCGGAGGCTCGCCCTCCATCTTCAAATACAGCCATACCATAGGGTGACCCTCCGGGTCACCCCTACGAAGAAATATAGATTCATGACTCCGCGTGCCACCACTACTCAACGTCTTCGCTGATAGTGGTGTCTTGCCAAATGCACGTGTGCCACCGCTATCCGAGTCTTCGCTGATAGCGGTGTCTTGTCATGAGCGCGCATCATCGTTCGCTTCCGCTCACTATAGATACACGCTACCCATTCGTTGACATTTTCAACAAGCCCGTTACATGTCCTCTTGCACCGTGGGACATCCTTTATGATATAATGACAATCCAATGAGCATCTTGGAGAGGTGCCGGCGTGTTAATTGTAATGGAAATGAACGCACCCTATGAGGATGTCCTGCGCGTCCAGGCGGTCGCGAAGGACTTGGGGTTCCGTACAACAAATATCTCGGGACTGCAGAAGATCGGCGTAGCCCTGCTGGGTGATGCGGCTTCGGTTGACACTTCGGTGTTCGAAGTCCTGCCCTCTGTTGACCAGGTCGTGAAGATCACCAAGCCATACTCAATAGCAAGCAGGGAATTGCATCCCGATGATACACTCGTTGACCTCGGTGACGGAGTCGTCTTCGGCGGGAATAACTTCATCGTTATCGCCGGGCCATGCGCGGTCGAATCGAAAGAGCTTATCATCGAGACCGCGCACAAGGTGAAGGAAGCAGGCGCGAGATGCCTTCGCGGCGGCGCATTCAAGCCGCGAACGAGTCCGTATTCTTTCCAGGGACTCGGAGAGAAGGGACTGGAACATCTCGACTCGGCACGTCTTGAAACCGGGCTGAAGATCGTCACGGAAGCCATGGACATCGAAAACCTGTCGCTCGTCGCCGAGTATGCCGACATGGTGCAATTGGGTTCGCGTAACATGCAGAACTTCTCCCTGCTGAAACGCGCGGGTGGAATTGAAAAACCCCTCCTGATGAAACGCGGCGTCTCCGCCACAATGACCGAGACGATGATGAGCGTCGAGCACATCCTCGCGAACGGCAATCCGAATATCGTTTTATGTGAACGCGGTGTGCGTAACTTCTCCGATCACGCGCGTAATCTTCTCGACCTGAGCTTCGTACCTGCCGCGAAAAAAATCTGTCACCTGCCGATAATCGTCGATCCATCGCACTCCACTGGCAATCGCAACCTCGTGGTTCCGATGTCGTATGCAGCGCTCGTAGCGGGTGCGCACGGGATTATCGTGGAAGTACATCCCCAGCCGGAGAAGGCAAAATCCGATGCGGCGCAGTCGCTTAGCCTTGAGACATTCGCCGAGATGATGGCGAAGCTCAAGGAATTAGCCGCTGTAATGGGAAAGAATTTCATCTAAGGAATCAAGACTGCATAGCCGGATTCAAAGCCGCGTCGATGCAGATAATTTTTATGCAACTTCTCTTACGCTTCATATTCATCATCATTATCATTTTTGTCATCGCAAGCTGCATTAAGATCATCCTGTCCCTGAGGGGTAAAAAGAATTCCGTCGGGAAATAGAACTGCTGAGGTATCACACGCGTTCAACGTTAGCTCGACTCTCGCCATTTCCTATCCGTGTGGCACTGACTTGTGAGTCTTCGAGCATGTCAGTGTTTCATCCTTGTGCCACCGCTACTGACCGTCTTCGGGCATAGCGGTGCATCCCCAGGTGCCACGGATAAACGAGTCTTCGAGTTTACCCGTGCCCGGATTGTCCACTCCC
>CBDVBS010000302.1:0-5126 GCA_965372275.1 uncultured bacterium
ATTCGGATAGGGGTGCCACAAAAATATATCAGCAGGGAAATTTGTCTAATATATCTGGAGTCTCAAACAAAATGAGTCTTTATCAGAATTATGCCCCCCCTAATTCCCCCCGCAAGCGGGGGGATTAAAGAACGATACAATCCTATGTGGGATCGACATGGTAAACGTAGGTGATTAAAGAACGATACAATCCTATGTGGGATCGACATGGATACCGGGCTAATTTCCCCCCCCGCTTGCGGGGGGGGATTAAGGGGGGGGATGTCGATAGTTCATATAGATTCTGGGTCTCATCAAATGTAAGGTCCAACCCCTGGACCTTAATCCTGCAACGCAGATTCGATGTTTTCAATAGCGTCGAGTATCGCTTCACGCATGATGAACGACCGGGAGATGTCGCCGTTCACCATGTCCTTAAGCTTGGGAAGCGCGTCGACTGCATCGGCTGCAAACTTGCCGAGAGCGGTAACCGCGCCAACACGTATGTTGAAATTCGTATCATCCAACGCTTCGATCAATCCCGGCACGGCTTCCGGTCCGATGTTAACCAGGGCATTGCATGTAGTTTCCAGGTTATCTCCTTTCGCGCCTTCGAGTAGCTGGATGATCTCATCAATGGATTCCGACGCATCGGGACCGATCTCGCCGAGGGCTTCAACGGCGGCGAAACGTATGTCGAGATATTGATACTCAAGCGCATCGAGAAGCGCGGTCACAATTTCCCCTGATGAACCGACCTTTCCGAGCGCGAGTGCGGCGTTGACGCGCACGCGTCCGGTGTCGTCCTCGATAAGTTCAATCAAACCCGGCGCGGCCCGCCATGCGGCCGGACCTATCGCGCCAAGGGCATCGCAGGCGGTCATGCGAACATCGGCGCTGTTATCTTTCAACGCGTCGATAAGATTCGGTACCGCCGAGCGCGCGATGGGGCCGAGCATGAACAATCCCGTGGCCGCCCCGACACGCATGCGGTGGGTGTCTTCATCGAGGGCCAATTTAAGGGTGGTGATGAAATTCTCCCTGTCAGGGCCGATACGCGCCATCGCTACAGTCGCACGTATGGCGACTCCCAGGTCATTATCTTCCCATGCATCCAGCAGGGACGAACGCGCCACGCGCGCAGCAGGGCCGATAAGGCCGAGCGCTTCCGCGGCTGCGGCGCGTACACCGGCGGAATCATTCGTTAACGCATCGGTGAGTGATCCGATCGCCTTTGGGCCGATGCTTCCGAGGGCCCGCGCGGCGGCGATGCGCACCGGGGGATTTTCATCCCGGAGCGCTTCGGTGAGAAGCTCGATGACATCATTGCCTGAACTTATCTTCCCAAGGGCTTCGCATATCGCCGCGCGTGTCGGGAATAATGCTTCCGCCCGGATCATTTCGATCATTATTTCCACGGCGTCGATTGCATCGGGACCTATATGCCCGAGCGCCTCAATGGCCTTGATGCGTACCTGCTGTTCGCTGTCCTTCAACGCCCCGATGAGCATTTCCATCACGCCGGGCTCGTTTCCGAAATTACTCAGTGCGGTTGTGCCGGCGGTGCGTATTTCCGCGATATTCTCTTCGTTGAGCAGATTACTCAAGGCTTCGATCAACTCGGGCGTGGGATCGACGGAACCGAGGATGTGAATTGACGCGGTTCGTATCCGCAACTCCTTCCGCCCGAGGGTTTCTATCAATGCGGGGACTGCCTGGGGGCACATGCTTATGATAATTTCGGTGACTTCCCTGCGTACATTGAGATCTTCATCGCCCAACAGTTCGATCAGTGCGTTTATCGTTGTAACACCATCGGGATCGATATCTCTTATTGCCCTGGCCGCGGTGATACAAACATAGAAATCCTCATCGTGCAACGCGCCGATCAGGGCGGGGACGGCGTCTTTTGCATCAACGCCGAATCCGCCGAGGGTTCTCACGGCGATATGGCGTTCCCATTTATCGGGGTAATCGAGGGCGACGATCAGTTCGGGGATTGCATCGACGCCTCTCGAAACAAGCTTCGACGCCGGTACAGGGGTGATAAATTCCTCAATGGCACCGTCATTTCCCCGGGGAGTTTCAGGTTTGCGCAGAGCCGCACCACAGGAGCATAGCTGGAGGATGAACGCGACAGTTATTAAAATGAATATTATCCTTCTCATGATAACCCCGTCAGAGTATCCAACCTGTTTAGATTTTACAACATTTTCAACGTTTCATAATGGTTTGAGATTGTTGCATTTTGTTCCGAACGATGTAGAAAACGCGTTCAGTCTGATACAGTGATGTAGCCCGGATTATGCAGTATTTATACGCTCCCCGGATTATTTTCGTCAATAAGGCCGTTTGTTAAGCCAATCTGGTATTTTCACCCAAGATTAACAGGAGTAATTCTCATTATCTGTAAAATGGAACGACAATTGTATTGTATAAAGTGACTACTTAACGGTTAAGGAAATTCCCGGTAATAACAATCAGCAAACTCCACAGGCAAGGAGATCGGTCATGAGCAAGGAAGAGTTGGATAACATTATCCTGAAATTATTGGATGTACTCGATATGTATATCGCGCTTGAGTTAAATGCCGCGAGTACATACCGGCGTATGGCGCACAAGGCTCGACGCGACGGTTCGAGAGCATTGCTGGCGTGGCTTTACAGCAACGAAACAAAACGGCTTCTCAAACTGACAAGCCGAAGGCGACTCATCCTCAGCCGCCGCCCCCATTTAATCAAACAGGAGATATATCAGCCACGGCGTAACCCGGGTCTGACGAAGATGGGGATTGATTATTCAAGGGTTGCTGATCTGGGTCCGCTGGAGATTCTGAAATACGCGATCGAAAATGAAACACGCGCGATGCATTTCTTCCGACGCAAGGGCATTGCCGCGGATGATCCGTCACTGAAGCTTCTGTACAGCGGTGCCGTCAAAGAACACCAGGATCAAATAGAGTACCTGACTTCCCAGCGGAGAAGTGCCCTGCTTGATAAGGTCGCGGACGATGCTGAGAAATTCGCTAAGGAGTTTGTTTGACAAGGGGATTTAAAAAATGCATATAAGCCTCCTTTATTGAAGTTTTAGAGACAGGAATTACGAATCCCAAACATGGGAATCCCGTGATTCAGAAGGCCTCCCTCCCAAGTATCAGGAGCCCGTGGTAAGATTTGCACCACGGGCTCTTTGCATGCATCGCAAAGCACTCGACTTCCACCATTCTCTATCCGTGTGCCACGCCCACTTCGAGTCTTCGAGAATGGGCGTGCCATTGTTATGACCCCGCGTCCGTGTGCCACCGCTATCCGAGTCTTCGAGGACAGCGGTGCTCTTATCCGGGTGGCACTGACTTGTGAGTCTTCGAGCATGTCAGTGTCTTCTCCTGGTGCCACGGACAAACGAGTCTTCGAGTTTGCCCGTGCTCGGAGTGTCCACTCACTGACGGTCGTGGCTCGGATTGCTGCATTTACTTCATCACCCGTGTGCCACCGCTACTCAGCATCTTCGCTGATAGCGGTGTCTTTGTATCACAAGCATGCAGCCCGGAAATCCTACTCCTCTGTATAATGTTCCCGGCAAGGGAGAGGCTGTCTCAAAACTATACCATTCGTGGGATCGCGGGCACCCTTGGGCCTGTTGAAAAAGCCGAAAAATAGGGACTGGCCTTTAGAAATGGAGAACGCAACTTCCGAACAGCGCATTATACCTGTTGCCCAACGCCTACTCTACTGAGGCCTGTCCCATTTTTTCGGGACATCCTTACTTATTCAACGGCTCCACCCCTGCCCGCCTTCATGAAATAAATTGAGTACGGGGACAGTCCCGCGAAGACTTGGGACAGTCCCCATTACGTCAGCTACGTAGCCCGGGAATCCCATTACTGGAAATAAAATCCCGATACCAATCCGGCAAATCATCGGTTTCGGCACAGGGTGTACCGAAACATCGGAATCGGTTGAGTGGGATACCATTTGTCTCGTATCATACGCAATAAATTTTTTTCTGCGCGTATCCGTAGTATCATATCGTTGATTTATATCCGTCGATGGGCTTTACTTAAAGGTCAGGGAAAAAAGCGAGGTGCATAATGGTCACGAGAGATGAAGCATTTGAACTTCTGAATGAACATAATGAGAACCCCAACCTCATCAAGCACGCGCTTGCAGTTGAAGCGGCAATGAGGCATTATGCGAAAATCTATGATGAGGACACGGAGCTGTGGGGCATAGTGGGCCTGATCCACGACTTCGACTATGAGCAGAATAACACCGAGGAAACCCATGCATTCGCGGGGGCGAAGATACTGCGCGAGAAAGGCTGGCCCGAGGAGATCGTGACCGGACTACTGGCGCACACGCCGCATACCGGGGAGCCGCAGGATACGCTAATGAAGAAATGCATCTTCGCCGTGGATGAGCTTGCCGGGTTTATAGTGGCATGTTCGCTTGTAAGACCTGATAAGATCGAGGGGCTGAAGGCGAAAAGCGTAAAGAAGAGAATGAAAGACAAAGCATTCGCGCGACAGGTGAGCCGCGATGATATCAGGCGCGGCGCCGAGATGCTGGAACTCGATCTGGCGGAACATATCGAGAATGTTATCGTTGCAATGCGCGGCATCCGTGAAGATCTGGGCTTGTGAATGAAATAATCAGGGACAGTCTCTCGAAAAGATAAAAATGCGCAACGTTCGCAAAATATCCATCTTCCTTGTCCTTCTGTTCGTCATCGCCTGGGGACAACCCGCCGACGGACAGCGGCTTGCATCGGAGAACGTCGCCGAAGTACGTCTTCCCGCCGGCTCCGATTTCCCCGCGCTCAAGGTGAACGGCATCCATTTCGACCCATCCGGCTGGATCTGCTCGAGAACTCTCTCAAACGGGTTCGGCGGCATACGCAAGGAGATGGATGCCTGCAAGCAGCAGGGTTACGGATGTTTCGTGCTGCGGCTTGACTGGCCCGCTATCGAACCGGTCGCCGGGGGTATGCGATGGGATACACTGCAGAAGGTACTTTCCCATGCCGATGCCATCGGTATGAAGCTCCTTATCGCCCTGGAAATGGATATCGCGCCGGAGTGGTTCGTCGAAGCACATCCTGAAGCCGTTGCGGTGACCAAGTATATTGATGAACATGTTGACCTGGCC
>CBDVBS010000303.1:0-5126 GCA_965372275.1 uncultured bacterium
TTTTGCAATATATAGCCCACCCGGCTTCATAAAAGCGATACAACCCTTAAACAAGCGCCATTGGGGACAGTCCCCATTTCCACCCAGTCCCCATTTCCACCCCCCTGATGACGGGCTGAAATTTGTGGCTCGTAACCGCCACTTTAGAAATCCGCGTTTGAAAAATGTTATACTTCCCGCATCATACGGTTGGAGGTTTGTTATGCGAAAAAATACGTTAGTCATCCTTATCCTGGTCTCGGTCCTGGCCATGATGTTCATCAGTTCCTGTGGTAACGATGATGAGGGACCAAGAGTGATCACCGGGACATTGATGAACTGGAACGAGGAAAACGGCACCGTAAATGTAGACGGTAGCGAATATAAAGTCGCCGAGGGTATGAAAGCCTTCGTAGGGCAGGCAGAACAGGGGAAATCGTACGAATTCACCCTCGATGAACACGGCAACATCATCGCGGCGAAACCCAAGTAGGCAGGAAACCCATTCCGGTAATCGTTGCTGGAGATGCATCTGTGCATCCCGTGGATTATTTATACTTGACACAAAAAGGGCCCCGAGGGGCCCTTTTTTTCACTATTTCAATTGAGACTAATCATCGTCCACGGGGTTGCTGTTACCGCCCGTCCGTGCAGGCTTTTTGTCAGACGCATGCGGGTAGAGGTAGCGCATCCTGCTTCGGCCGGTGCCAACCGGGACGAGACGTCCGATGATGACATTCTCTTTCAATCCGCGCAGGTAATCGGTCTTGCCCTCGATGGCGGCATTCGTGAGAACCTTCGTCGTCTCCTGGAAACTCGCCGCCGACAGGAAGCTCTCGGTGCTCAGGCTCGCCTTGGAAATACCGAGCAGCACGGGTTCAGCTTCCGGCGGGGTCTTCTTCGACTTCTCGAGAGCCTCGACGACTTCCTTGAAGTGATAACGCTCGACCAAGTCGCCCTCGAGATAATTGGAGTCACCGGAGCTGATAACCTTCACGAACTTCAGCATCTGGCGCACAATAACTTCGATGTGCTTATCATTGGTGTTAACACCCTGCGACTTGTAGATCGACTGCACTTCCTGCACGAGGAACAACTGGGTATCGCGCACGCCTCTAACTTTGAGGAATTCACGCGGGTTCACAAGAGCTTCCTTGGTCAGAGGCTGACCCTTCTTGACCTTGTCGCCCTCTTCTACCCCCACGTGCTTGCCGGTGAAATCCTCCCTCTTGAATATCGCCGGGGCGATCTTCGAACCGGCACGCGGCCGTACAATAATCAGGTTGGGTTCGGCGAATTCGACGGTGCCGGTGATGGGGGTGATGATAGCCCCGGTACGCTGGTAGCGCGCATCGAACAGTTCGAATAACAGCTCAACCTGGGGAAGACCCTTGGTGATGTCGTCCCCGGCGACGCCGCCGGTATGGAAGGTGCGCATCGTAAGCTGGGTGCCCGGCTCGCCGATCGACTGGGCGGCGATGATACCCACCGGGGCGCCGATCTCCACCATACGTCCGGTTGCCAGGTCGCGACCGTAGCACATGCGGCAAATGCCGCGAGGTGATCCGCAACTCAGGATGCTGCGGCATTTCACCGTCGGCAGGTCGAGCTGCTCTATCTTGGCGGCGATATCCTCATCGATCATCTGGTTGACCTTCACGATGATCTCGCCGGTCTCTTCCTCGATGATATTCTCGGCGCAGAAACGTCCGAGTACCCTCTCCGAGATCGTCTGGACAAGCTTGCCTTTCTCAAACGTCGAACCGATCTCCACGAAATCGGTCGTACCGCAGTCATCCTCGATGACCACAACATCCTGCGCGACATCAACCAGGCGCCTGGTGAGGTAACCGGAGTCCGCTGTCCTGAGGGCCGTATCGGCCAGACCCTTCCTCGCGCCGTGGGTCGAGATGAAGTATTCCAGCACCCCGAGGCCTTCGCGAAGGTTGGCCTTGATGGGCAGCTCGATGGTCTCACCGGTCGGGGCGGCCATCAGACCACGCCACGCGCATAGCTGGCGAACCTGGTCAATTTTGCCTCGCGCGCCTGATACGGACATCTGGTAGACCGGGTTCATCTTGTCGAACTGCTCATTGAGCGTGTTCGTCAGATCCTTGGTGCATTTATTCCAGCGGTCCACGACCTGTGTATGCCGCTCTTCATCGGTAATCTTGCCATTGTCGTATTCCTTGAGGATCTTCTCAACATCCTTCTCGGCCTTGCCGATGATCTTCCATTTGTTTGGCGGAATGAACACGTCGTCGATACTGATAGTGATGCCGGCCTTTGTGGCAAATAAGAATGAAAGGTCCTTCAGGTTATCCAGGACATCAACGGTTATCGATACACCGAAACGCTTGTAGAGGAAGCCGATTATATCGCCGACCTCCGACTTGGAGAGCTTCATATTGTAAAATGGAAGCTCCGGCGGGAATACGGAGTTCATGAATACTCGTCCCATCGTCGTGGCGATGACCCGGGATTCGAGGGGGACAAGCTTGTCATACGAATCAAGCGTCATCGTATTCTTGGTAATGCGGACGAGTACGATCTTATGAAGGCCAATCTCCCCGAGATCATAAGCTAACTTGAGTTCATCTTCGTCGCTGAAGAATTTCAGTCCCTCGATATCTTCCCTCTTGAGTTTACTGATTCTGCTCTTGTAGATTGCCTCGAATTTGGCGGCTTCGTCATTGTCCTTGATAATGGTCAGGTAGTAAACACCGATGATCATATCCTGTGTCGGTCCGACTATCGGATGGCCGTCGGCGGGAAGCAGAATGTTATTGGAGCTCAGCATCAGAAGACGCGCCTCGGACTGAGCGGCGATGCTCAACGGCAGATGAACCGCCATCTGGTCGCCGTCGAAGTCGGCGTTGAACGCCTGGCAGACGAGCGGGTGAATCCGGATCGCCTTGCCGTCGATGAGAACAGGTTCGAATGCCTGGATACCCAGTCGATGCAAGGTGGGCGCGCGGTTTAACAGCACCGGTTTGCCCTGGATCACTTCATCCAGAACGTCCCACACCCTCGGGTCCATCTGCTCGACAAGCAGCTTCGCAGCCTTGATCTGGGCCGCGTATCCCTTGTCAACAAGTTTCTTCAGCACGAACGGCTTGAAGAACTCAAGCGCCATCACCTTAGGGAGCCCGCACTGGTGCAGTTTAAGCTCCGGGCCGACCACGATAACCGAGCGCCCGGAATAGTCAACGCGCTTACCCAGCAGGTTCTGGCGGAAACGCCCCTGCTTACCTTTGAGCAGGTCCGAAAGCGACTTCAACGGACGATTATTCGAGCCGGTGACCGCCTTGCCGCGTCGTCCGTTATCGATGAGAGCGTCAACCGCTTCCTGGAGCATCCGCTTCTCATTGCGGATGATCGATTCGGGGGCCTTGATATCTATGAGCCTCTTGAGCCGGTTGTTTCGGTTGATGACGCGGCGGTAAAGGTCGTTCAGGTCGCTGGCGGCGAAACGTCCACCCTCGAGCTGAACCATCGGGCGTAATTCCGGCGGGATGACCGGCAGGTTCTCAAGTATCATCCATTCGGGTTTGTTGCCGGACCGGACGAATGAGCGAATTACGCTCAACCGCTTGATAAGTTTCGCACGCTTCGCGCCGGTGGCAGTAGTCAGGACCTCGCGAATCTCATCTTCTTCCTTCTTGAGATCGACACGCAGGAGCAGCTTCTTGACCGCCCCGGCACCCATCTCGGCGAGGAACAAATCACTTGACGGGAGCTCGAAGTGCTTCTCGATCACCTCGCCAAGCATCATGAGGCGTCTGTATTCGCTCTCCGTCAGGAGGCTCTTTTCGGTAAGGCCGGGAAGAAGATCGGTGAACGCGGCGCGCAATTCATCGATGCGCCTGAGGTTTTCATTCTTGCGAGCCTCGTTTAAGGCCTCGCGCTGTATGTCGAGTATTTCTAATTCCTTGACGGCATGGTCGAGGATTCGCTCGGCAGCGCGGATATCAACCGCATCGCCTTTCTGCACAAGCACTTCCCCGGTTTCCTCGTCAACGACATCCTCGACAACTTCCTTGTCGGCCATGATCGTCTCCAGCCATTCGGGAAGTTGTATCACCTGGGACGAGCCCTCTTCATCCTTAACCTTGAATGTATAGGCCTTTCCCTCGATCATGGCCTCAATCATGGCCTGGCTGAGTTTCTCGCCCTTCTTCGCAATGCCTTTGCGCTGCCCGGGAATGGAGACCTTCTCAGCCACTTCGAACTTCGCGAGATCGATTTCGAGGATCTTGCCGACTTCGATGGTCTCGGTGGCCGTTTTGGTCTTATCCGCCTCGACCTTGATCTCCTCAACCTCAAGCTCCATAGCCTCTTCGATCATGGACTTGTATTTTTCAATTTTCTTCTTGTCCGTGAAAGTGACAATGAAATTGATGTAGTAAACGACCTTCTCAAGCTCTTTGGCTGAAACGTTCAGAAGGCTCGATATGCGTCCGGGGATTCCCTTCACATACCAGATATGACATACCGGGCTGGCAAGATGGATGTGCCCCATGCGCTCACGGCGTACCCTCGAGTGGGTGACCTCAACGCCGCATTTCTCGCAGATATGCCCCCGGAATCGCGGTTTCTTGTACTTGCCGCAATAGCATTCCCAGTCCTTGGACGGGCCGAAGATCTTTTCGCAGAAAAGCCCGTCGCGTTCAGGCTTCAGGGTGCGGTAGTTGATGGTCTCGGGCTTCTTGAGTTCACCGCGGGACCATTCAAGGATCTTCTCAGGGCTCGCAAGCCTAATCGATACTACATCTATTTCCTTTAATTTAGGCATCTTGCCTCCTCATCAATGTAAAACAATCAACAAGGATGTAACGCCGTTAGAAATCTTTTCGAGGCGTTTTCTCATCGAAGGTAATGTCAAGGCACAGGCCCTTCAACTCGTTAACGAGCACGTTGAAACTCTCTGGGACACCAGGCTCATCAAGGACTTCGCCCTTGACGATTGCTTCGTATGTCCGGTTACGCCCTTCAACATCGTCCGACTTGATCGTCAGCACTTCCTGAAGGACGTGCGCGGCTCCATAAGCTTCAAGGGCCCAGACTTCCATCTCTCCGAAACGCTGTCCACCGAACTGTGCCTTGCCTCCCAGCGGCTGCTGGGTAACAAGAGCGTATGATCCAAC
>CBDVBS010000304.1:0-5125 GCA_965372275.1 uncultured bacterium
CGAAGTCCTGCACATCCTCCATGATTTCATCTGGCAGGTCCTGGGCCCTTATCCGTCCGCCCCGGGTCATCTGGTAGAGTCTGTTTGATGACTTGCCCTGGTAGCTCATCGCTGCCGACGGCCTGAAGAAGAAATCTCCCTCGGCCGGGCAAAACGCTCCAATACCCTCCATATCCAGGGAAGAAGCAGCCGGTTCGACGAATTTCCCAAGACCCCTGACCGGGTCGTAACGGTAGATGGTGATGGAATTACCGCCGGCGATGTAAACCCCGCCGTACTCAATATCGGGAACCATCACCGGTGTACTCAGCGCGAATCCGTCAACCTCAAGGGGGACAGCTTCGAGGAGCTTGAAATCGAACCCCTCATCCATCGCCTTCGAACCGGCGCAGCCATGAAACGAAAGAAGGATCAATGCAACAGCAATCCAACTGCACACACTCCATCCGGGATTACCCTTCCCGCTGGAAATCAAGATCCTGTAGATTCTCTCAACGCCGCGAATCATACACCGGACATGATACAGCTATCGTCACTCAATATGCCATGATTAATACTCATTTAATCTGTTCAGTAAAGATCAGGCGCCCGCTAATCTGCCGTGAAATACTGTCTATTTAAGATTAATGAATAATGGGAAAGAGCCTTTTCAGGACATTAATCAGGGTGGGGGATGGTATTAAGAATGATGGGAGCCTATTAACCGCAAGCCGCATCCAATACGGCTTACAGAAGATGGGCATCTTGAGGAAATGCGTGTTATGTGGTATAATGAATCATACATAGGAATATTTGACGCACTCAGAAAAGGGCAAACCCGTCGCAAGGCGGGGACGCAAAGCCAGGAGTCCATAGATTTACGGACAGTCCGGTTACCTGGGGCGGTTTTTTTTACTCACGATTTGTGAGACGCCACGGTTGCCGGATGGGCTTGCCCCAAGAGAACGGCAGCCGTTTTTTTATGCTTGGCCTAAGGAGGGTGAAGATGTTTAGGAAGATATTCAAGAAAAACAGATCAACCAGGGGACAGAACCTTTTGGAATTCGCCATGGTCATCCCCTTGCTGCTTGTAATATTTATGGGAATATTCGACTTCGGTTGGGTACTCCACAAGCAGATCACCATGGATAACGCAACGCGAGCCGCGGCAAGGCGGGGAGCTGTAGGTGAAAAAACACCGGTGCTTACGCAGCTCATGAAGGATTCGACCTATTTCGATCTGACCGATGATCAGATTGCCGTCAGCGTGCTCAATCAGAGTCACGTAGATATCGGCGATTCCACCGACCGAACCCCCGATAACTATATCGCAGTGGAGATAACTCTCACTGATGTGCAGCTCGTGACACCATTGAAAAGCTTTGTGAGCGCGATAGGGACCATCAACCTGAGCTCCCGGGCTGAATTTTTAATCGAATAGGAGCCTGTTACTTGAAGTGTCCAGGCAAACCCTGTTCAAGAGGAGTTAAGCATGAGAAAGAAAAAACTGAGATTAAGAGGGTTTCATAAACGCCAGGCAGGCGCGATGTTGGTCTACCTTGCCATGGCCATTGTGCCCTTCGTAGCCATACTCGGCCTGGTAATTGACTACGGTAACGCCGTGGCTTGCCGGTCGAAAATGCAAAAAGCGGTTGACGCCGGGGCGTTGGCGGGCGCGGCATATCTTCCGCAAACAATCGCGCCTGATAAGGCCGCGGAAATTGCCATTGTTAACTACACTGATAGTGATGCCTACGATGTAAGCATAAATGGCGATGAGATAACCGTAAGCATGAAACGGAGTGTCCCAACGAGCTTCATGAAAATATTCGGGCAAAACGCCATTGACGTGGGTGTTACCGCGACAGCAGTAAAACCGCTATCCCCATCGAAAATCGTTGGTCACCTGATGCCGTTCTGCATGATCAACCCGAACAACAACCTTGACCCCGATGACGACCTTGTGCCGTCGAACTGGGGCAAGAGGTACATCCTGTTCTATGGTGAGGATAATCTCCTGATACAGGACTGGGCCAATGGTAACACCGGCGTTGGTGAACAGTCGCCTCTGCTCGAAGAAGCTCTTGCCAAGAACAATTCAATGGGTTGGAGATCCGCGCTGACGCTGGACCTCTCGGCCTTGGGCATCGGTGGCGCCGAGGCAATGCTCTACAGCATGGTCAACGGTTATCCCGGCGAGATTGAAATCGGCGACCTTATACCTACAGAAACCGGTAATACCGTGAGTGTGCCATTGAATGGAACTGTTGAGAGGCTCCGGGGCGAAGAGGATTACCTTTTCGAGAATTTCGACCCTGACTACGACTACGATATAAACCGAGTCATATTCGTGCCTATAATTTCACTGCTCAAGGAAGGTACAACCACTATTACTTACACCATCGATCACTATATCGCCGGACATGATTGGAACAAACACTTCGTCAGAATTGACGGATTCGCGCCGTTCTATCTTCTTACTAATGAGGAGCAGGGAGATGTTGACGGTGATGGAAAGGCCAAGGACAAAGACTGGATTACCGGATATTACATACCCGGAACGAGAGCCCCGTCTGGATCATCCGGTGGTGGCGCTGACTTTGGAACTAAAGTAATTCCGAAGCTTGTAAACTAAGATGGAGGAAATGAACTGAATCGAATTTCAATGATAGTTAATTGGATAATAGAGTGATTAGTTAGACCGGTTGGAGACAAAACAACTTAATGAAGAGACAGGGCGGCTTCCATTTTGGATTTCACAGTATTGAGTTCCAACTGGGGCCGCCTTTTTTTATTGAACGTATGAGTTATTCGAGAAGCTGAAAAGACCTGGACCTTGAATCTGATGAAATAAGCATGGGCATCATGTCATCTTAGTTATAAGGAGGCCTAACATGAAGAAATTGATCACACTCATCAGGAAACAGAAAGGTGCGGTAATGGTGTATTTAGCTATCGGGATCGTGCCATTGGTGGCCGCACTTGGCCTTGTCATAGACTATGGCTCAGCGGTATCCTGCTCCAACAAGATGCAGAAAGCCGTTGATGCGGCGGCATTAGGCGGTGCTTCTTTTCTGCCTGAAAGTAACGCGCAATTAATCGCCGAAGAATTGGCTGAGACTAACTATGGTGAATATGATGATTATGACGTGATTGTCACGGGAGATCAGATCAACGTTACCATGGAAAGATCAGTACCCACGAAGTTCATGCGGATATTCGGCCAAAACACGATGGATGTGTCCGTCTCGGCTACAGCCACTGCGCCCCAGCCGGTGGGACAGACCAATGAGGATATGATGCCCTTCTGCCTCATAAACCCAAACACGAACAATGTCCCGGACGACGACCTCGTCCCCTCAAACTGGGGTCAACCCTACATCCTGTTCTACGGTGAGGATAACATCATAGTTGAAGACTGGGCATATGATGGTTCTCTCTACAACGGCGCCTGGGAAGGAATTCCCGAGAATCCGAACATTGGTAACGCAAGCCCGTCCGCGGGATGGCGCGGTGCGCTTGACCTCCATGAAGACGGCACCATAGACGGTGCCGGTGCGAACTCCTTCAGGACAAACATCGGGGACGGCTGGCCCGGTACAGCCGGTATAAATGATGTCCTGCCTGTTGAAACCGGTAACATGGCAAACCCCACAGTCCAGGGCCGCGATGACCGTATAATAGGTGAAGAGGATGAGTTGCTCGAGAATTTCGATCCCAGGATCGACTACGACATGGGCCGCGTAGTTCTTGTTCCGATTGTTTCTCTCCTTCAATCAGGGTCAACAACCGAGCGGTATACCATAGATGATTACGAAGCCGGTCTCCCATGGGAACTGCGTGACGTGATAATCGACGGTTTCGCGCCATTCTGGGTACTTTCCCAGGACGAGCAGGGAAACGTTGATGGTGATAACAATAAGAATAACGATGGCGACTGGATTATCGGTATTTTCATACCCGGAACCCGTATACCCGGCAGTAACGGGGGCGGGATCGATTTCGGCAGCGCAACGCCGCCGAGACTGATTGATTAAGTAGTATTCGCCCGAAGCGTTTTGGAAATAGATAAGAGTAGAATGTGCTTCGCACAGCATCATCGCAGCAGTACCCGCGCGAGGGAATTAGCGGGCGATGAATGAACCTCCTATTATGAGCGTTGGGGCCCCCACATAGGGGGTCCCTGCTTATTCCAAGGAATAATGAGGACAGTCCAGCGAAGACTTGGGACAGTCCCCGTATCAAGATTCCTGTTTCATGCGGGCAAGGGTGCCCGCGATCCCGGGAATGTAAGAGTTCTGAGGCAATCTCCCACATCCGGGCGCCACAGCTACTCCAGCCGTGTACCATTACTCCAGCCGTGTACCACTACTCCAGCCGTGTACCACTACTCCAGCCGTGTACCACTACTCCATCCGTGTGCCACCGCTATCCGAGTCTTCGAGGACAGCGGTGTCTTGTTATGAGCGCGCATCATCGTTCGCTGGCGCTCACTATAGATACGCGCTACCCAAAAGATACGCACTACCCATAATAAACACGTGTACCCAATAGATACGCACAACCCAGTCAGGAAGGCTGTTCAACAAGCCTTATTAGAACAGCATCTGCATTCCGGGTGGCACCCTTCTGTCTTCAGAAGGGTGGTCCTCATATCTTCAAAATCCCTCACTATAAGAAGACCACCCCTATCCTCGAAGACTCAGATAGGGGTGCCACAAGGAACGCATAAGTGTTCCACAAGGAATGCGTGTACTTTATTCACATGGCTAATTGGATTGCTTGCGTGAGTATCAGGCTATGTCCACGAAGCCCACGATCCTGCCCCCGGCGGCTTCGATTTCACTCACTGCCTGCGTGACCATTTCCAGAGTTGTACGGGATGAATCGACAATGAATACAGCCCCGTCACAAGCGGCGCATACAATAGTCGCGGCCGGTGCATGAGATGCAACAGGCGCGATAATGAACGACCGTCCACCGCCTGCCTTCAGAGAATTGAGGAAATCCGCGAAACCGTCGGCCAGCAGCAGATCAACGGGATACGGCTCCGTACCCCCAAGTATATTGTATCCGGCCGGATGCATGTCCGGTTTGACCTTCCCGCTACCTAAGGCGGAAGCCAAGCCGCCGGTGCCGGAATCCG
>CBDVBS010000305.1:0-5113 GCA_965372275.1 uncultured bacterium
GCAGGGAAAATTCGTTCCAACTAAAATATGAGAAGTCGCAGGAGCTTTGTTATTCCTGCCACACTTCCATAAAGTCTCAATTCGTCGCGGGACGCAGCCGCCATCCGTTGAGGGATGACAAGGGCTGTGTGATATGTCACAACCCGCATGGCGAACCTGATGACCTTCTCGCCACCGAGATGCTGGAGGATGTCTGCGGCAAGTGTCACTCCGATACCGTTGGCCCGTTCATCTACCAGCACCTCAGCGGCACCAGTGATATGGGTGATGGATGCTTCAACTGTCATATGCCGCATTCCAGCGGTAATCTGAATTTGCTCAAGGTTAACGGGCGCGCGCTCTGCCTGAGCTGTCACACCGAATTGGGTGATCATAAGGGTGCCGCGACATGCTGGACGTCTGGTTGCCACAGCCAGATTCATGGATCGAACCTCAACATGCTTTTCATCAGATAGCGGGAGTTAAACTATGTTCAGACGTCAATGGTTTTCATTTAATAATATCCTGCTTTTCATCCTTACCGCGGGTTTGCTGCTGGTTCTGCCGCTTGGCGCAATCGCTGAAGATGGAGCGGAGGATGAGGAAGTTGTTGAAGAGGAATATGTGAATCCGTTCCTCGAAGAGAACCTGGGACTTTTCGAGGAAGCGATGGAGCTTCAGGGGTATATCGTTCCGGGGTTGGCGTACCTTGATGATAATCCCGGGGAAGACCAGGGGCGTCACTACAATCCCTTGATGGAAGGTTTCGTGCTCGGCGGGAGCGAAGTTATATCGCGTTTCGAAGACGGCAACGAATTCGCGCTGAGCGCAAGTTATGAAGACGAGAACAATAACGCCTTAGGAATAAGATATCGTATTGATGATTTTTCTTTCAGGGGCAATTTGGAACTCAACGATTACGCGATTATCGAAGATACCCCCGCTAACGTGCGGACAACCTGGACTGATAACCGTAACTTCGGTTTTGAACTGGGGGGGAACGATATTTTCTTCAGTTGGAACCATCGGGAAACCGACAGGCAGTGGGATCTGACCGGGCTGAATGAATATGACAACGACCGGTTTGCGTTCTCGTACGATTTCCCAAACGCCTGCTGGGACCTTGATTTCGACCTGGTATATAACCGGTTGAATTCCGACGAACTTGGCTTCAATTCTCGCGGTTCATTGATGGGCAGGATCAACAGCCGGTTCGATATTGATGAACGTACCGCGGGACGCTTAGGTTACGGAATGGTAATGGCGGACAAACCAAATGCGACGACGGAGGGGAATTTCTCGAAGCATGTTTTCTCCGGGAGCGTCACTCGCAAGGATTGTTTCTGGGATGATTTCGATGTCACCGCATACGGCAACTACGAGACCCTCGGCGGTGAACAGACACTCAATACGCATTGGGACGGCCGCTATGATTTCGGCATCAAGGCCGTGACCGATCATTTTGATAACCTCAAGCTCGAAGCCGGTGTGATGGCTGAATATTTTGATGTCGATCAGATTCGCTATGAAATGCCCGGTTTGAACGAGTTCCTTATTCGACCCGGTTTGACGAGTGAAGATCTGGCGCCATACACGGTGCGGAATTACGGGCATTCGTACGAGGGATACTTCAAGGGCAGGCTTCGTTTCGGAAACGGCGGTTCGTTGTCGCAGGTCTTCACAATGGCGCGGCATCACGATAACAAGGCGCCGGATGGCGCGGAACTGACCGAAGTGCCGGGCGTAATGCCCCTGACTCTCTATGACAGGCACGAATGGAAGACCGGGCTTTATACTCCGTTGGATGACAATATTTTCTGGCAGTTATCAAATATCTATCGCAAATGGGATATGCGGCTGAGGGAGTCGGATGGTTCGCAGAATATGTTCACCACATCGCTGACGTGGAATCCTGATGATAACTCCGGCTTCTCGGCATACTACCAGAACCTGAGATTCAATTTTGGAATCGAGGATGTCGACGACAACGCGACCGATCAGCACGGTTTGGGGTTTGACTGGTGGCAGGATACGGGAAGAGATATTTACTTCACGATCGGGTTGTTCGTAGGTGAAGGCGATAACCTGAACCACGATTTCGACCGGACGAAATTTTACGGTTCACTGGTCATCGGGCCGGATGGCCGGTGGCGGATTATCGCTGAGTATGGGGATTCGAGCAATGATGATTACGAGGTGTTGGATTTCGACGCCTTTAACGCAGTTATATATTATAAGATCGATCTTTAGGAGGCTGGAACCTCGTGAAGAATAGAACGGATTTATCGAAATTTCTCAAAGGGGTGCGTATGCCTGCTAAGTACACCAGGGTCGCAGCATTGCTCTGCGTGTTTTTCCTGACGCTTGTCATCTGCCACTGTTCCAAGACTGTTGATATGATGGTTCCGCAGGATGAAGCCCCCGGCGTATCTGCTTTTGGTTCGTGTGTTGCCTGTCATACCAGCGCGGAGATGGTTGAATTCACGGCGAGCCCGATCTCGGCCCCTACGGATGATGCGGGCGAGGGCTGAGGCGGCGCGGTGCCTCAGTTAGAGGCGGATGAACTTTTCACTGTTTCGATCGATTTCATCACTGACCACCATAATAATGATGGCTGCAAGAGCTGCCATGCCGGTACTCCCGGAACCGAAACCAAGGATGGTTCGCACGAGGGTTATATCAAGGACCCAAGCATGTACGACTCGACTTACTGCGCGCCATGCCATTCCGAGATCGTTGCCTACCATGCGGCGAGCGTTCATTCGGACCAGACGGGTTACCGCACTATGCTTATGGATCGGGCCGGGGTGTCGGAACTTACACCTGTGATGGAAGAGATGCTTGACGACCGTTGTTTTGAATGCCATACCACGTGCGGACAGTGCCATATCTCCCAGCCGGACGCGGTGAAAGGCGGGTTGCTCGACGGGCATATGTTCAAGGGTACTCCGAACCAGACGCGGAATTGCACGGCTTGTCATGGAGCGCGTATCGGCGCTGAATTCAAAGGTGAGAATGAAGGTCTTCAGCCGAGCGCGCATTATGAAGCGGGATTAAACTGCTTCGATTGCCATACCGGTAATGAGATACACGGACCGAACAGCGCAGCGGACTGCCGTTACGAAGTCTCGGTGCGTCCGAAATGCACCGATTGCCATGAGAATACCGAGACATATAACGCGCAGATGGAACGGCATTCCGACGACCTTGCATGTAATGTGTGCCATTCCCAGGAATATAAGAATTGCTATCAGTGCCACGTGGCGAAGCCCGGCAGTTCAATATCGCACGGACTAATATTCCCATCCGAGATCGATTTAAAGATCGGTCGTAACCCGATCAAGTGTGGAGATATACCGTGGGATTATGTGCTGCTGAGACATATTCCGATTTCGCCCGAGACGTACAAGGAATATGATATCACGCTGCACGATTACACATCGATGCCCACATGGAAGTACACCAGCCCGCATAATATCCGACGTAATACCCCGCAGAACGCTTCCTGTGATAGTTGTCACGGCAATGCCAATCTCTTCCTGACGGAATTTTACATCAACATGAGGATCACCGAAGCATTGGCGTACCCGCAGGAACTTGAAGCGAATCAGAGCGTGATAATGGACGAAATTCCCTGATAGCAGGGATTGTTTAGAAATTTCAGGAACCAGGTGAAAAACATGAGAAAAGGAATTTTAATTAATGGAATCTTGGGAGTCCTTCTTATACTGGCTCTCACTATGTTCTCCGGTTGTACGGATGTTACTTACAACATAGAGAACCCGGCTGCACCACCAACACAGACGGCGGATCAGTTCGAAGTTACGCGTGTTGCGCTCGACGACTATCTCAGCTCGGGCCCAGC
Source organism: uncultured bacterium (assembly GCA_965372275.1). Classification (GTDB taxonomy): domain Bacteria; phylum JAJVIF01; class JAJVIF01; order JAPKYR01; family CAZSPL01; genus CBDVBS01. The sequence continues at coordinate 3,845 of CBDVBS010000305.1, forward strand.
ACCGGTGATCGCCGCCCAGGATCTGTTCGATAATCTGAACGATGGGGACACATCGAACGACCCCGTGGTGATAAGTGTCCGGAGCAACGAGCACTACCAGATCGGGCATATCCCGGGAGCGATCAATATCCCGTGGAAGGAGATCGCTTACACTTCCAGCCTGGCGAAGATAACCGCCGGGAAGGATGTCGTGACCTATTGCTATACCGGGCATACCGGCGCGGTTGCCGCGACCATCCTGAATTCACTCGGCTACAGCACCAAGAACCTGAAGTTCGGAATGTGCGGGTGGACGAAGGATGCCGATGTGCGCGCGACGAATTGTTTCAACATGGACACCGACGCGCATGATTATGCAACGGAGACAACTTCGAGCACTCTGCCTCCGACGCAGCCGTTGAACACGATCGACAACACCACGTCGCTGGATGATTATGAGATAGCGCGCGCGGCGGCGGAATCATACGCGGCGGGCACCCAGGGTCCGATTATGAAGGCCGTGGATCTGTTCGACAACCTCAACGACGGTGACACATCGAATGATCCGATTATTATTTCCGTACGCAAGGCGGAGCACTACGCCATAGGCCACATTCCGGGAGCGATTAACATCTCGTGGACAAATATATCAGCGCTTTCCGAATTGAAGAAACTCTCGCCTGATGCGGAGATCGTGGTCTATTGTTACACAGGACACACCGGCGGTGTTGCGACGACCGTGTTGAATATGCTTGGATACGACGCGGTTAATCTCAAGTTCGGTATGTGCGGTTGGACGATGGATTCTGATGTAGCTGCCACTACCTGCTACTCCGAGGATGTCGCCAAGGACTTCGCGTTCACTACCGGCGCCACTCCGTAGTTGAAATGGTTATTGTGAAATGATTATGGGACCCTTGTGGGTCCCATTTTTTTGCATGTTGAAGGATTGAAATGATATGCCCCCCCCCTATAATCCCCCCGCAAGCGGGGGGATGGCCAATCCCGTTGGCAGCTACATTCCGAAGACGGAAAGATAGCAGCTACCAATGGCACATTTTTAAGGCTTTGCTTGGCCTGATTGACGCGTTCACCTTGTTTAAATACCCCTGATAATAAACACAGACCTGGTAGCCCCGGGTTGGCCGCATCCTTTCTATATCTGATGCATTGCGGCCTACCCGGGGTAGAAGCCAATTTATTTCATGGATAAGGATGGCTTCAACCCCGGGCTACCAGGTATTGGGTTTTAACAAAAAAAGGTATCAAGGCCTTAAGTTAGTGCCATTG
>CBDVBS010000306.1:0-5108 GCA_965372275.1 uncultured bacterium
AACTGAAATCCATCGCGGCCAAGGAACTGGTTTACGGCACGGCCGGTGCGGCAGCCGGGCCTTCAAGACCGCGGGTGCCATCGACCGGCGCGGATGCTAAACCCGAAGAATCCCTTACCGACCTGGAAGCCGGGGAACCGGGAACCGGTCGTGATACCGGGAGACCTGCTTTTGGTCCCGGCAAGGGTGGAGCCAAGAAAAAGAAGAAGCGCAAGAGGTAAGGCTCACGTATTTCGGACACATTTAATGCAATATCATCGCCCCGGCAACGGGGCGTTTTTTTATGGGTATAATTATGTGTGAACGAGGTCCTTTGTGGAATATTCGCTTTAGGCATGTCTTTCCTTTACGACTCAGTTCTCCAGGTGGTCGATTTCTGCACGGGCGGCTATTTGGACAAACTTCTGTGGCATAAAGTATGGGACGCCATCATCTCGTTCACCCTCGGATTTTACATCGTGGCCGGGATCATATATTTTTTCTTTATACTCACCCGCGGCCACTGAAACTCGACCTTCGCCATCTTCTTTCCGGGTGGCACCCTTCTGTCTTCAGAAGGGTGGTTATGCAAAAACCCAACAGACAAAGAGCTAACATCAGGATAGCAGCTACTTTCCGAAGACGGAAAGATAGCAGCTACCTTCACTGCGACCCCCATCACCAGATAGATTAATAAAGACCACCCTTTTGTCGAAGACTCCAAAAGGGTGCCACCCGGAATGCGAATATGTACCACACTGCTCCAATACAAAACTGAATAAAAAGTCACACCTTGTACCTTGAGCATCTCGTAGGGGCGCGCCGGCGGCACGCCCTCCCGCTAAACACTTGGCATCGGAGGGTGACCCGTTGGGTCACCCCTACGGCACGCATACGTTTCAGTGAAATCATATAATGGTGAAAGTCGAGAGAAAACTCTGGTTTATTTCTTTTTTGGGAAAGTGACATTCCCACCGTTTGTTCCGATATTAAAACGTATAAAGCATTTTTGGAGGAGCATAATGCGCCTGTATGGTTTTATCATCACGATCCTGTTATTCATGGCTGCCTGCTGCATGGCGTACGCACAGCCCGGCGGGGATATCGGCGTCGCCACCTATGAAGGTGAGTTCATCAGCTTCAACACACCCGATGGCTGGAAGGCATCCGAGGTGAGACAGGAGGTTTACCAGGACCTGTTGCGGTTTGACGATATGCTGCTCGGGGCTCCCATAGAAGTCACACCCGATGACGACACCGCCGGATTGATGATACTCGTAAGCGGCAGGGGTGATGGCAGGTCCACGTTGTACGATTTCATCCTGTTGACAAAGGCCGAGGATCTCGTGATCTCGGAACTGTACGAGGAAGGGATTGAACTTGGGGATGCGGCAGGCGGGAAATATGAAGCTTTCCTGAAGATAAACGCTCTCGACGATGGCACCTCGTCAGTAATGGTATGCCACGATCTGATAGTCTATGTTGGCGGCATGAGGGTCGAGTTTGCATACATCGCCCCGATAGAGGAGTACGGTCCGAATTTCGACAGCGTTGAGAGTATTTTGGCATCGGTGGAATTCAAATAACATCCCAGGGATTGTTCTTACAACCGTGAGATGATTCCACGTTTATAGAGTTTGATCTTCTTTCTCATGTAACAGAGGAACGCGAAGAAATCCATGCTGACCTTGACCACCTTGAGTTTGCTCTTGCCCTCCTCGCGCTTGAAATGTCTCGCGGGCGCTTCGACCGACTTCGCCCCGGTGAAATGAAGTTTCAACACGATCTCGGTAGGTGTCTGAAAGCCGTTCGATTCGATGTTCAATCCCCTCAGTAAATCCCCGCGCACAAGTTTGAACGCGCAATTCGTGTCACGATGCCTGAGTCCGAACATCATGCGCACGAGCATATTCAAGCCACGGTCGGCGAATACCCGCAGGAAGCTGTCCTTCTTCCGGTCGCGGAAACCGGCCACGAAATCGATGTCGCCGGTAATCTTAGCGGCGAATTCCGGGAGCTGTGAAATATCGAACTGACCGTCCGAATCGATCGTCGCGACCCATTCACCGGATGATGCCTTGATTGCATCGGACAACGCGCGACCGTATCCTTCATTTTTCGGAGCGTGGGTGATAACAACAAGGCGGTCGGCGAATTCGCCCTTCAACCCGGCGAGAATTTCACCGGTACGATCTTTCGATGCGTCGTTGCACACGCACACTTCACCCGTCGCGCCGGTCGCGTCGATGGCGGCGAATGTGTCGCGCACGGTTTTCTCGATATTCTCCTCTTCATTGTATGCGGGCATGCATACCGAATATTTCACTGTGGTCGTCATTGTTGAATTATTCCCGCTATGGTTTATTCTCTCCAGTGCTTTTGGCTGGCGGAGGTGGTTTTGTTTCCTCTTTTTTCTTAGGTCTCAATTTTCCCTCGGCGCGTTTCTTCGCCATTTTCTTACGGTTATTTATCCACCAGACATAGAGGACCACGCCGAGGATCATCCATGCCAGCCTGTTGATGATCCACATCAGGCCGGTGCCGACGTAATACCCGAACCGGGTGGGGAAGTAGCTGAATGTCAGGGCCGAGAGCTTGACAAGGTCCGAGGGGTAGGAGTAAACCATCGACTGCCTGTCGCGCGAGAAGCTTCCCCCGGGCGGCCTCTTGCTGCCGAAGATCGCCGTGGTGTCGAGCTTGATGTCGCCGTAGTCGGGCTCGTTACGTTCGATAGCGGTGTATCCGTCGGGATTTTTCGCATCCGCAACCAGCGGAATTACTTCAGTAGGTTCGAATGAGAATTCGCGTCGGAACATGCCGCTTGATTTTCCTTCGAGAACCTTCTCGCTCGTGAAGCTGATTCGGAAACGTCCCGCCTGGTTTTCGAGGAACTCCTGCTCTTCGCCAAGCATGATCCTTGGGAATGTATCCCCTTCATCCTTGACATGGCTGAAGTTGTCGGTGCCGATGATTTCGAACCGTTTCCCCGTGTCGTCGAACTTGATACCGATGATCTCATTCCCCTCGGACGGGCGTTTCGCGAAATCAAAAAGCTCGGATGTATTCAGGACGAGCTGGTTGTCTTCGTTTCTCGTGATTCGTAACTGGGCATGGTATTCGAAGCTGATACGCTCGCCGATTTCCTTCAGGCGGGCTTTCTCACCCCCCCCGCATCCCGTTGACAGGGCTGAGATGCAAAGCACGAACAGTATCGGAAGCATAATTCGATGAGCGTTCATTCAATTCCTCCAATTGACCCGGCGGGTCGATTCAGGTAACCGGCGGACGTGATTCCCTTTTTGGCGGTGGTATAAATCCCTTTCCTCCGCACCTGGGACATTTTCTTTTTTCCCATTTCCCGGTACCCCTGCATTGGATACACGGGGATGATGTCCTGATCTGTCTGGCTTTTGTGCGGACGGCATCGAGGTAGTCGGAATATTCATAGAATAATATCGCCGCGATCAGAAGCAGAACAATCTTTGTACTGAAGCCGTCCCTGATAAGCCAGAATACAGCCGCGCACAGGCATACTCCGCTTATCAGATAGCTCAAAAATCTACCGACGGTAAAAACCATTGTTACTCCAAGGAATTATATAGGTTTGAACACTGGTAGTCGAGGATTTAGGACTTGCCAGGTGGTAAGGAAAAGCAAGTCCATGTGCCACGGGTAAGCGAGTCTTCGAGCTTACCCGTGTCTTCTCGCCCACTACCTCTACCTCCGGGTGCCACCGCTACTGACGTTCTTACGGCATAGCGGTGTCTTATATTATTTGCACCGCTATCAGCGAAGACGCTGAGTAGCGGTGGCACACGAAACGTTTTACTATGCAGGCGGGACGCCTGCGCTACAACATCCGGGTGTCACGCCCACGGACGTCTTCGGCCTTGGGCGTGTCTTCATACCTACAACCTGGACATCCGGGTGTCACTGACAAGCAAGTCTTCGAAGTTTGTCAGTGTCCTACGATGTCCACTCCCTTACGGTCGTGGCTCGGATAATTTGCTCATCCCTGTAATACTTTATCCACGTAACCCACGAATCCCATTTCGTGGGTTACCATCATTCTTCAATCCTTCGGACGATTCCACTCTATAGCTTCATCGATCTTATCGGTCAGCTTCCATTGCGGCTCAAACCCGAGTCTACCCCGCGCCTGCCCTATATCGGCAATAGAGTCCCCAGGCTCACCCGGCTGCGCGGGGCCATGCTTCGCTTCTATCGATGGGTTGATATTCGCGGAAAGTATCCGGGCTATTTCGTTCACGCTTGTACCGATACCGGTTCCGATATTGAATGTTCCGCCGGATACATCCCCGGTCGCGGCGAGGTAGGACCCCATGGCGATATCCGATACGTGGATGAAATCGCGCACCTGTTTGCCGTCACCGAATATCATCGGCGTCTCTCCGGCGAAAAGCTGCTTGCAGAATATTGTGATAACGCCGACATACGGGCTCGGTGTCTGCTTCGGGCCGTAGGTATTGAAGTAGCGGCATATATTCGCTTCCAAGTCCCACAACTCGCTCAGCAGGCGTACGTAATGCTCGCTCGCGAGTTTGCTCACGCCGTAGGGGCTTGTAGGGCGTGTCGGGTGCGCTTCATCCTGGGGCGAATGATCGGGGTTACCGTAAACCGCCATCGATGATGCATACACGATTCTCCGTGCACCTGCTTCGTGAGCGCATTTGAGAGCATTGAGGGTACCGACTATATTGATGTTGCCGTCGTCGATGAACCGGTCAACTGCCCTGCGTATGCTCACGCGCGCGGCGAGGTGGAAGACATATTCGCTGCCCTGCATCGCCTTGAGCATCGCATCGTAATCCATTATATCGCCGACGATAAGCTCGGCCCCGTCGGGTACGTTTTCCCGTACACCGACCGAGAGGTTGTCGTAGCATTTTACATTGTGCCCTTTTTCAAGACATAATCCGGCGATGTGGCTTCCGATGAAACCAGCCCCCCCGGTGATGAATACATTTCCGGTATTCGACATCGAGAACCTCCGTGATGTAATAACCTTGGATGGATTTTAGCATTGAAAGGGGGGTAGTTGAAAGTGGATTCGTATGTGAAATATACGTGGGGTTGAACAATGACCACCCTTCTGAAGACAGAAGGGT
>CBDVBS010000307.1:0-5101 GCA_965372275.1 uncultured bacterium
GCCATTTTGCAGTTTGTAAGGATTTTCGACTTTTTTCCGCCCCGTCAAACGAGTCCGCGAAGTTTGTGGGTGATTAGACTACCCCCAACTCCTCTTTTAAAACCTCATAGAATCTGCTCTTCGCATGTTTTTCAACCCATGGTTTGTGACCGCAGTTATTGAGGAGGATTAGTCGGAAATCCGGAAGGATGGCGGAGAGAGGTTTCTCGACGCCTTCAGCCGGATGGGGATCGTAGTCGCCGTGAATGGCAACCACGGGGCATTTGATATCGTGCGCGAGAGCCAAAAGCGCGCCGCTTCGTCTGAGTTCGGCGGCATCCTTCCACACATTTTGGAAGATATCACCGCGCGGACCGGTGGGTTCATGTTCGTGGGAATCATCAATCAGCAGATCGTATGTATCGGCCTTTGAAACCAGCGCGCCGAGTTTCGCGAGGGCGGTGTCTTTATCGATCCCGGCAAAGGATTGCCGGGCTACATCATTAAGGGTTACGAGGAGGGACTCAAATTCTATGCGTTCGGATTCACTGAGACGGTTCAGCCTTGTCTCCTGTGTTGTTGCACTGTATTTCTCCTCGAACCCTCCGCTGCTGACGAGTATCAGTTTTTTTACGAGTGATGGATATTTTGCCGCAACGATATAACTCAGCCACGCCCCCCAGGAATGCCCTATCAGGGTTATGGGGATTTCGCCGTTCTCTTCCAGGACGGTTTTCAGCTCATCGACCTGTCCATCGAGTGATGTCGCGGTCTGAATCGGTTCCAGCACGCCATGGGTGGATGCCAATCCTCTTGCTACCGGCGCCATCTCACCGCCTGCACCGGGACCACCATGGATAACGGCTACATTGAATGGAGGGGGTCCATATGTTCTGAGGTTTTTCAAATTCAAACAGCCATTATACACGCTTATACCAATTCCATTTACAAAGTATTCTCTATTACGTAGCGCGTATCTATAGTTAGCGAAGCGAACGATGATGCGCGCACATGGCAAGACACCGCTGTCCTCGAAGACTCGGATAGCGGTGGCACACGGAATGCGGACGCTTTTCCCACATGGCAGCCTTATAACAGCCGAATCAAAAGTCGCATCATATGCTGTAAGCATCTCGTAGGGGCGAGCCGGAGGCTCGCCCTCCGGCTAAGCACACGGCATCGTAGGGTTACCCTCCGGGTAACCCCTACGCAAGACTTGCAGTGTCAGGTAAAGCTAAATAATGGCGAAAGTCGAGATACCAATTCCATTTACAAAGTATTCTCTATTACGTAGCGCGTATCAATAGTGAGCGAAGCGAATGATGATGCGCGCACATGGCAAGACACCGCTGTCCTCGAAGACTCGGATAGCGGTGGCACACGGAGTGATGGATGATCCGATGCATGAAAAAAAACCGGCGTGAACCGGGGCAGAATGTTCGATTGAAAGATGTCCGTGTCTGTCGGATTAACGCTTGCTGAACTGGAACTTCTTGCGTGCGCCTTTCTGGCCGTACTTCTTGCTCTCCTTGATACGCGAGTCGCGTGTAAGGCATCCGGCTTTCTTGAGAACACCTCGGAGATCCGGTTCCCTTTTCTCAAGAGCACGGGCGATTCCGAGCCTAACCGCGTCGGCCTGTCCGGCGATGCCGCCGCCGTGCACTTTCGCGATGATATCATAACGGGTTTCCCTGTCCGTGACCCTCAGCGGCAATGCGGCACGTAATACCTGTGCGTGGCGCGTAAAATATTTCGTGTAGTCCTTCCCGTTCACGATAATCTTGCCCTCTCCGGCTTTGATCCGTACCCTCGCTATGGCGCACTTACGTTTGCCGGTAGCGAATGTAACTTCGAGGGTTTCCTTCTTTTCCGTATCCGCAATGATGGACTCAACCATCCTCTTTCACCTCTTTAACCTTCTTGATGAATTTTTCCGGAAATTCTTCCGGCATCTGCGCCTTATGCGGGTGATTCGTGCCGGCATATGTCTTCAGCTTGCGGTGCATGGCCCTTCCCAAGCGGTTCTTGGGGAGCATATTCTTGACCGCAAGTTCGATGATCCTCTCCGGTTTACGACTCAAGAGGCGCTCGAAGCTTTCCTCTTTTATTCCGCCGGGATAACCCGAATGACGGTAATACATCTTGTCCGTCTTCTTCTTGCCGGTAACCCGGACCTTGCCGCAATTGATAGCGATGACGAAATCACCATTATCCAGGTGCGGCGAGAAGTCGGGCTTATGCTTGCCGATGAGGACATGCGCAATCGCGGCGGCTGCTCGACCGAGGGTTTTCCCCTCGAGGTCGATGACCCACCACCGGCGGTTGATCTCATCTGTTCTTGGCGTATGTGTCTTATTCAACTCTTTCGCCTCTAATAAGTTTCCCGTCTTACGTCGCGGAAAACATCTTCAAATCAAATATCAAATCAAGTAATCGCCTTATGGCTCAATACATGACTTCAACAAGGTACAATCCCTTTGCCGGGAGCATGAAACTGCAAGCCCCGGTTTCGGGTTTCGCGAGCCAGTCTTCGATCTCATCCGTTCCCAATGCGCCCATCGCGACTTCAACAAGGCTTCCCGCAATCCGCCGAGCCATCTGGTAAAGGAATCCCGAGCCGGTCATCGATATTTCCAGAAGCTCATCCTGCTCCTCGATATCCACACCGGACAGGTTCTTCACCGGCTTCTCGCCATCGTTAAGCCTCGGCGAGAACGAGCGGAAATCACGCTCCCCCGGTATCAGCGACGCCGCAAACTTCATCCGCTCCACATCCAACTCACCCCAGATCCACAACGCGTAGCGGTCGAGGAAAGGGGATTCGCGCTTACCGCGATAGATGCGGTAGATGTAGTTCTTGCCCTTCGCCGAGAAGCGGGCGTGAAAATCATCATCACGCTCAAGAACCGGTCCTATGCGAATATCCCGGTTAAGCAGGGCATTCGCCGCCCGTTCTATCTCCCCGGCGGGAAGTGTTGTGGCATGGCGGAACGAAATCATCTGACCCAACGCATGCACCCCGGCATCCGTTCGCGATGCTCCGTGTATCCTGACTTCACCGTTGAGGACCTTGCTTAAGGCTTCCTCGACCCCACCTTGCACGGTGGGTTCATCCGGTTGAAGCTGGAAGCCTGCGTAAGCGGTTCCGTCATATGCTACGCGGGCCGAAAAATTCCGCTCTGAGCCGTTTCTCATTTTTGAATGTTCAGTCTGACCAGGGCCATCATGGCACCATCGCCCTGTCGCCGATATCCCTTGATCGCCGTAACATAACCCCCATCCCTGTCAGCGACCTTGGGCACAATTTCCGTAACAAGGTGGTGAATGATATCGCGGTCGGTGATGTACTTCCGCAACTGCCGCAACGAATGAACGTCACCGCCTTTCGCCTTATTTATCAACTTATCGGCGAACGGCACCAATGCCTTGGCCTTGGTCTCGGTCGTCATTATCTTGCCATGCTTGAAAAGCTGGGCTGCCTGCGTACGCAGTAATGCCATCCGCTGATCGGTGGGGCGACCCAACTTCTTGTTACCTTTACGATGTCTCATAATAAATCACTCCGCCCCTTATTTGCCACGCTTTCCTGACGATAGCGTCAGTTCGAACGGTTCGAGTTTTTCCTTTATTTCCTCAAGCGATTTCTCGCCGAAGTTACGTATTTTCAACAAATCACTCTCGGGGATCTCAATTAATTCCCCGATTGTACGCACCCCGATCTTCCTCAGGCAGTTAGCGGGGCGCACCGGTAGTTCGAGCTCGTCCACCGATTTCCCGAGTATGTCATCCACGGCTGTCTGCACTTCAGCCTCGTAGCGATAATCTTCACCGCTGACGGGGAACTCGCTGAAGAGGTTGAAATAGGACACGAGAATGTGCGCCGCTTCGCGCAGGGCGTCCTTCGGAGTAACCGCGCCGTTGGTCTTAACCTCCAGGAACAGCTTGTCGAGCTCTGTTTCCTGACCGACACGTGTGTTCTCGACCCTGTAGTTGGCCTTGACTACCGGGCTGAATTTGCTGTCCATGAGAATTACGCCCATGGGCGGCTCGGACACTTCGCCCCACTCGAGGTTCAGTTCCTCGGGAACATGCCTTTCGGCGGGACGGTAACCGGTTCCGCGTCCCAGGCCGATCTCCACCCTGAGCCTGCTCTTGTCATCGGTGAGGTAGGCGATATGGTAGTCCGGTTCCAGGATGAGAATGTTGGGATTCGCTTTAATGTCGGCCCCGGTGACTTCCCCGACACCCTTGGCATCAAGGTGCAATACTTCCACCGGTGAATCATCGAGGATCGATATCTTCAAGCCCTTGAGATTCATCATGAGCTCGATACCGTCTTCCTTGATGCCGGGGATATTACTGTACTCATGCAAGGGAGCCTTTGCCCCCTCGAACTTGATATAGGTCACGGCACTCCCCGAGACCGATGAGATGAGCACTCTCCTGAGCGCGTTGCCCACAGTGGTACCGTATCCCTGCACCAGCGGGGAAAAGACGAAGACCGACTCGTTGGTGTCCTCGTCATAGGAAATTTCATCGATCCCCGGGCGCACGAGATTAAGCCTCTCGATAAGCTCCTGGGTACGGTCGAACATGACCTCCTCATCGGTCTTGCTCGACATTGTTTTTATTCTGACTTCTGCCATAGGCCCGTACTACCCTCCTGTCAAGGTCGAGATTCCGTTAACCCAGCCACGGGTTAGCGGGAGTAAAACTCAACGATCAGGTTCATTTGAAACTTCGGATCAAATTCCTGCTTCGACGGGAAATACTTGAAAACACCTCTCATATTTCGATAATCCGCATCGAGCCATGGGTAGGTGCAATCATCCGGTTTCTTTTCAAACTTCGGTTTATGTATCGCACTTTTATACTTCAACTGCTTGAGTTTTATTACATCGTTGTCCTTAACCTGCATACTCGGGACATCGGCGCGTTTATCGTTCAACATGAAATGCCCGTGGTTAACCAACTGCCGGGCCTGGCGCCTGCTCTCGGCGAATCCCAGGCGGAAGACCACGGTATCAAGCCGCCGTTCGAGGAACTCTATGAGGTTATCACCGGTGACCCCGCGTTTCTGCGCGGCACGCTTGTAGTAATTCCTGAATTGGGTTTCCTGCAT
>CBDVBS010000308.1:0-5099 GCA_965372275.1 uncultured bacterium
TTTCTTACTGGAGCACTGGCTTCCAGCCGGCATGAGAACCACCCAGCTTTACCCCTACAACTTACCCCTCACCGCTGCATCCAGGCAACCATCCTTATCCACCGATGCCGTCTTGCAGCCGATAAGATCACCGACATAACGAGCCATCTTGCATGAATCGCAGACCATCGACCTGATATTCGGCGTCGGCAGACCATACTCAGTACATGTGCTCGTCCTCATATGGCTCTCCACCGGGCATGAGTCGCATATCACCAACCCGCCGGCATCTTCGATTATCTTCGTATATCCGTGCCACGTCGCCGCCTGCTTAGTCATCCTGTTCGTGCAGATCCACAGGCGCACATCCGGACACACCTTCTCGCCGCGATCTCTGAACCAGTCAGCGACATAACGCAACTGCTCCAAATCATAGTGCGGGCATCCGAGAGTGACGAAATCTATCTCGCCGCCCGGTGAAATATTCGTCAGCTTCTCATAAACCCCGGCGATCTCCACCTTCCCTATTCGAATTGTCTCCAACGGTATCCCGCCGTGAAATGCACTCTCAACACTATCGGCTTCGGCGGTATGCCCCGGTGCGTGGAAAAGCGTTACCGATCCCGATGTCGCCAATGCCGCCCCGAGCGAGAGCATATCGGTATGGCTCGGTACGCCCAACTTATCGAACACCGGGACCTCGCTTCCAACATGTGCGCCAACTGCGAATCCGAGCGCGGAATAGTCGGAGTTGGATTTCAGATCATCTGGTTCAAGGTCGATCTCAAAAAGATGAGTCCCGCGACGGTTTGCATCGAGCAGGTAACCCATCAGCGGATATTTCCCGGTCACCGCGGAATATCGCGTGAACACACCACCGCGATTGGTACGCGCTCCGAGTACCGAATTGAAATATATGATCGCTGATGATTCGACGCTGATTATGAATGAATCCCTCGGCGGTATGAATCCCAAAAGCTGCGGTGTGCATGTGTATGTCCCCAGTATGCCCATCTTCGCATGGGCACCGACAACTTTCGCCTGCAGGTCCGCCAACGGTTTCGGGCATCCCTGGGCTTCCCACTGGTCAAGGTCGCATCCGAGAGTGGATGAAGTCGTCGGGATACACACCCGCGCGCCTGTGTCGGCATATTCGACCGCGTCCTCCACTGAGCCCCGGTATATCGACATCTCGGCGGGATAATGGGCGTAGATTACATCCGCGAACCTCTCGGCGTCGAATGCATCACCGAACTGCACGAGATAATCGAGCGCCTTCGCCATCGGCTCCCCGTAACCGCCATCGAGCATCTTCTTCTCATCGTCGGTAAGCCTCAAACCAATCACTCCACATTGATTATCAACCCAGATCAGTTTACCAGAAATCCCCCCCCCCTAACCCCCCCGTGGACGGGGGGGGGAAAGAAAGTAAATCAGATAGCTAAAACCCATTAGTTTCCCCTATATACACATCTGTGTGCCACCGCTATGCTCGTCTTCGAGCACAGCGGTGCATAAATTATTCGTTCTTGATGGCACGGTCTGCCCGACGCTTTGGGAGGGCTGACCGTGGTCTTTATAGATGATCCCGGCATACTATCCCGTGTACATTCCCACGGTCAGACTCGAAGACTCGTCAGACCGTGCCATCAGGACGGTAGTATCTCAAGTGTCTATGCGGACTATCCTGGATTTTGCCGTGACTCGGATAGCCCCTCCCCTGTCCACTCCCTGACGGTCGTGGCTCGGATAGCAGACAGTATTCATCCTTCCCTGGTGCCACGGATAAGCGAGTCTTCGAGCTTACCCGTGCCATGAAGCTTCATCGATAATTATTAGTGAATGTAACCCACGAATCCCATTTCGTGGGTCATGAGATCAACCCAGATCGATATCTATCGGCAGCAGATCACGCGCAAGCATGGTATTCGGCACAAGGTCGCTGACCTCGGCGGCGAAATTCTGGAGATGCATGACCGGTATCATCGGATTGTGATGTATGAACCTCAACTCCTTCACCTCGGCCTTGCGGGCGATGATCGCCGCGCCGAAGTTACCGCTATGCCCCTTCTCGGTATGATATTTCATGTCGTCATCCAATGCCCGGAAATTCTCCCGCGATGAAAACCACACCTCGTGCAAAAGCACATCGCAACCTTTAATGAACTTCGCCGTTTCGTGCTCGGGCTCCGTATCGGTGATATAGGCAAATGCATCACCAATACGAATCCCGATCGACGGGTCGGAATGTTTCTCCTGAAGACGGCATGTCACCTTCAGGCCGCCGATTCTCTGCATTCCGATATTCAGGTCATTGATCTCCATCAGGCCATGGATTTCGGCTATCGGTCTCGGCGCAAGCGGTTTGGCGAAGACTTTTTCCATCATGGTTGTCGCGTCCTGCTTATAGATATCCCGTCCGGGAGCGTAAAGGTATGTCGGGATATCCGGGAACAGGCCCTTGAGGTAGAAAAGCCCATGGGAATGGTCGATGTGATAGTGTGTGAGCAGGATGATTACACGCCTGATGCCTTCCTTCAGGGCCAATAATGTTTCATCACCGGGGTCGAACAGCCGGCCGATCCCGCTGCCCGCGTCCAGCAGGAAAAGATTCTCACCGTGCCGGAATGCATAGCACGCGGTTTCGAAATTCCTGTTCGGTATCCAACCCCCCGTACCCAAGGGAATTATCTGGCTTTTCATGTGTCCACCTCAACTCAAACCCGAACTACAACCGGCTATTATCTCAGGAAAAATAGGGACAGTCACCTATTTAACCTATGGGTAACAGAAATTATGATATCCGGGTGGCACGTTCTGACGAGTCTTCGAGTCTGACCGTGGCCTTATACCAATCCCAGTATTCAACACTTGAATGAACGGGTAGTGTAGGTCTCCCGACCTACACTTACCTTACGTAATGCCGCAGGTCAGAGACCTGCGATACCCAGTTCGCTGCAAGAAAGAGTTGATTTATAGGATTGGCCTTAATGCGTAATCTATAAAGACCACGGTCAGCTCGAAGACTCGCAGACCGTGCCACCCGGATATCATTATTTCTGTTGTTTAAGTATTTATCCCGGACTTCACTGACCGTTATGTTCAATGGAAAGGAAGTATTTCCCTGTAGGGGTTACCCGGAGGGTCACCCTCCGGTAAGGTTGTATTTGAAGATGGAGGCGACCCGCTGACTCGCCCCTACTCAGGATCGAATTCTATCTGTTCGAGAGATTCCACTATTATCTGACGTATGAATTCCACTGGCTCGCCGGGAAGCAGGTTCTCAAGCGCGTATGCCGCATTCCTTGCCCCGGTCAGCGACGAATATGTGTGACGCAGCGCGTGCGCCGCAACCCCCCTTATGTATCCGTCATAAGCGTGCAGTTCGATGATGAATCGATCCGCCAACATGTTCAGATCTGCATCGTTCAGCAGGACGGCTTCCCGGCATCCATTCGCGACCCGTAGCGACTTGCCCGGATCATCCGCGAAATATGATGTCCCGGCCGCCAATTCGACAAGCAGGTAGAATCCCGCCGCGAGATTACGGCATCGAAGCGCGTCATACTTCAACCCGGCCTCGTTCATAGCCGATCCAAGCCTCGCGCATTTTTGAGCGATGATCACCAGGTCTTCGGCGTAACGTGCATCCGATTTGAGCCACACACGGAACGCGTTCATCTCCATATCGAGGATGATACCCGCTGAGGTTTCAACTTCCCTGGCAGCTTCATCATATCCCTCGGGAGCTTCAACAATCGGCAGGTTCAACGAAAATTCCCCTTCGCCGTCGATGATTATATCCTTCTCATATGGATAAAACCCCCGTTTCCTCAATGCAAGAAAGTGCTGCCCGCCCTCGACGATTTTCCCCTCGATCGGGGTGATACCGAATCTCTCGCCATTGAGGTAAACCATCGCGCCGGGAGGCGTGGTCGAAAGATTGAATATAATTACCGATCCGCCTAAGGATAGGTCCTCAACATACGATTCACCATCCAGAGTCAATTCCTCAGGTTCCGGGTTCGCCTCATCCCGGTCATCCAATGTGAGATTCTCCGGCTCAGGCGAGACCGATAACAGAATTATCAGTCCGAATGTCGCTAATAATTTGAGCATCGCAGATCAAACAATTTGAGAGAATTAATATTATACGTAACATTGCAATAGTATTTATCGTGATTTTGCTGAAATAGTATAATAAAAACGCATTTTATATCAATTAACCGTATGTAATCTAATAAGTTAAGCTATGTAAGCAATTCTTACTGCTTCACGTCCGCGAAGTTAATCAGCCGAACACCTGCCTCTTTTATTACTGTCATTACTTTCGGTATGGTCAGCGTCTTGAGTTCGGTAAACCGCTCATCAACATAACCGCTTGCCATCCTGAAGGGAGCATGCAAATACCCGGGATGGCACATAAGCTCATACACACCGTCATTCAGTTCCCGGATTATCGAAATCAGATTATCCGCTCCGATATTCCCAGCCCCATAAAATTGCTCGATAAAATGATCGTTGCAAAGGACTCCCGAGGCCCGGAGTTCGTCAACCATCCATTCATCCGATGCACGGCACGCCAACCCCCTTTCTTTTGCGATATCCCTGACCACGTCGAACACTTTCCGGTGACGCTGGGCGTGATGGTGGGTGTCGATATGATCGATATTCATAAGCCCGGAATGCAGCGCGGCATCAACCTGGGTGTGCACCTCAAGACTGATTGCACCCTCGTCGATATCCTCGAATCCGGTGTGGTGCAAAGTATGGAACTTGCCGTCGGTATCAATGAGGTTCCCCAGATCCCCATCGAACATCGGCATACCGCGTGTCAGGTTGATGTGAATTCCGATTCCAAGGTTGGGTTCATCTTTGAGCATTTCAATATCGGACGGCGAAGCGATGTTCATCAGCAGGCTGCAGGATGTAACGATGCCCCTGTGATAAGCCTCAATGATCCCCTGGTTTACGCTCGGGGAACATGCGAAATCATCAGCATTTACTATGAGTTCAATTGGCAATATCTCCCCCGGGTTGCTTTATCCGCCTTCTTTCCGGGTTCCACTCCGGGTGGCACGCCCACGGACGTCTTCGGCCTTGGGCGTGTCTTCTCACTT
>CBDVBS010000309.1:0-5058 GCA_965372275.1 uncultured bacterium
CCCGAAAACTGGGAGCCCTTGTCCCAGGACGGTATGGGTGATATGGGCGGTGACAAAATCTACGATCCCGCCCTCGAAGAGATGTACAAGGAGATGCGGAACTCCGGTGATTTCCCAGCACACGAAGGAGGATTGCCGGACATCGAGATGCCCGGTCAACTGCCCTTAGGTGACCAGCCGATTGACGCGGCCTATTTCGCGAAGGAGGTTCCGCTTACCGCCTCAGAACTGCTTACGGAAGCAGCGGGTATCCGGATGGATCACCAGCTTACAATGAATATCTCGAACATGAACACCAGCCTGATGAGCATGATTACGGCTCTCGAAGAAATGTCGGACGAGATTGACCAAGACTTCATCTTTCAGGCCGGTCTTGTCATGAGGGATAAGAACGCGAGATACGACCTTGTTTTCAGGGAGAATGATTATGAACTTCTCCTTGCTGAATTGAAGATACTTGCCGGAATCACGGGTTTCGTAAGCGCTTACAATATGGACAACGGTTTTATGTATTACTACAACCAGGCGGAGGATATGGACACCGACGGGTTGATAAGGCCCGATGAATACTACCCGCTTGAGCCGTTCGGTGTCATCCTTGAGGATGATGGGGAAGATATCCTTTCGGATGCGAGGGATTATTATATTGAAGGTCTCGAAGAAGCGGAAGACACCTGGGAGCTTGTGCTTGAAAGGGCTTTTAATGCCGGCTCGGAAACTGAGAATGAAATGCTGGCGATTTCTTCCGGCGGCGTCGAAGCGGCTTTACTCGAAGACAGGAAGAAACTCTATCGTGAATTTGCATCCAGGTTTTATGACGATATTGAAGTGGGCCTGGACAGCATTGGGAGTGTGATCGAGGTGAAAGTGAACCCATCAGTACTCTTCGACGGTTCGATCGGCGATGTACGCGCGCTTCTGCCATGTCTTGATGCAAACGGTTTACTCGTCTCCTGTGAGGATTCCGAGGAAATCTGGCCGGACAAAACATTTGGTGGTTTATTCCCTGACGGCCTCGATGATGATTCCACCGTGAAGCGCGGCGGTAAAGTCACGGGGAAGGTTTCTGATGCAGGTTTCTTATTGCTTGAGGAAGGCACGATCTCGTATCCCGGCGGCGAGAGTGAAGTAACCAAGGATGGGGACTTCCTGCTGGCGGGCGCTGAATTCAATGAGTTGATCGGTTTACCGGTAACCGTAAAGCCTGATGGTGGAGATCCCTGGGAAGGGGTCGTGCATTCCATGATGGAAAATATAAACACCGTCATGCTTATGCCGAGAATAGGTGGAGGTTTCGGTGTTACCGGAATCGACGGCATGCCTGTTCTTCCGGGAGCCGGCGGAACGGGACTTCCGGTTTTAGATGGCGCAAGCGGCACAAGTACGATGTCGCCTGGTGATGGAAGCAGTGATACTTCCTGATAGAAGGCTGGAACTTTGTGGATGCTGTCGGAATCCGTGCAATGTTATCTTGGGATTATCCACCGCCGGGACACCGGCGGTTTATTAGTGGATTAGGATATTATCCGATGTGGTGTAAGAATGAGTTACCTGGTTGATACACACTGTCACCTGGATGTTAAACATTCGGATGAAGACCTCGCCG
The DNA here is from genome assembly GCA_965372275.1 of uncultured bacterium. GTDB lineage: Bacteria > JAJVIF01 > JAJVIF01 > JAPKYR01 > CAZSPL01 > CBDVBS01. The sequence goes on from CBDVBS010000309.1 coordinate 1,607, forward strand.
GAATCATCTCCCGGGCGGTTGATGCCGGGGTGGAGAAGATGATATGGGTCGGTATCGATGCGGAGAGCACGGAGAGAGCTGTAGAGGGGGCATCAGTATTTCCCCAGGTATTCGCGACTCTCGGAGTGCATCCACACGATTCCGACAAGTATGGTCCCGAAACGCAAGACCGTTTCCGCGAACTTGCATCCCATCCCAAGGTTGTTGCGATCGGTGAGACGGGGCTTGATTTCTTCCGTAATTACAGCCCGCACGAAAAGCAGTTCGATGTATTCAGGGCTCATTGCACGATTGCTTGCGAGACCGGGCTGCCGGTCGTTCTGCACACGCGTGCCGCACCTGAAGAGACATGGGAAGTTGTCGCTGAATTCATACCGAAGGGATTGCACGGGACGTTCCATTGTTATGGTTACGACCTGGAATATGCCAGCCGGGTGTTGGATAACGGTTTCTATATCTCGGTTAATGGAATATTGACGTATCCAAAAAGCCATGCCTTGCGCGATATGGTCAAGCAGTTGCCGGTGGACAGGTTGATACTGGAAACCGACGCGCCGTTCCTGCTTCCGCAGAAATACCGTCATGTCGTCAACGAACCGGCATACATCGTTGAAACATTTAAGAAGCTCGTTGAAATAATGGAAATAGATGCCGATGAACTTAAAGAACGGCTTAGGGTCAACTCGGAAACATGTTTCCCGAAGCTCGCCGGCAGCGGGGAAGGATAAGGATTGACGGATAAGTTAACGTTAAGCCGTCCGAAAATATCATTATATGTGGAATTTCTTCGGTGAAAACAGGATAATGCATTATAGGGAAATGTAAGTAGATGAGATGAATTTGGGAAGTCCGGGGAATAAATACTGAGGATACTTCTTGCGGGCACGTGTTTACATAATAACCGCTTTACTCTTGTGTACTCTCGACCAGCTCACCAAGCTGGCCGCGGAACGTGGACTCGAACTGTATGTCCCGGTGCCTGTTATCGAGGGGTTCTTCGACCTGCAATTGAATTATAACAAGGGGATCGCCTTCGGGCTGTTCTCGGAAAAGACCCGGGTATTCGCGATAATCGCGCTGGTCATGGTTATCATCATCACGTGGCTTATAAGGTCATCGAACAGGGATCAGCGCCTGTTCCGGTGGGCGTTAACCTTCCAACTTGGTGGCGCACTGGGGAACCTGCTCGACCGCGCACTTCGGCAGAAAGGCGTTGTTGACTTCCTCGATTTCGGGGTGGTTATCAACGAAAAAGCCTACACCTGGCCAACGTTTAACTTAGCTGATGTATTCGTGGTTATCGGCACATTTTTCTTAGTCGTTTACCTTATTAAATCGCCGCCGCCGGAACTTACGAATAAACCCAAACCTGAAGCTGAGGATGAAGAGGACCAGGATCTGGAGGAAGTTAATTTCGGTATCGGAATGCGGGAAGGACTTGAGGAACTGGAACCGCTGGATGAATTCGAATCCGATATCAGGGATATCAAGGAACCTGAAACGGGTGATGATACGGTAATCTCCACGTAAATCCGCCAATCCTGTCGTATAATACACCTGTCTTGAGTAATGTCATTGAATTAACGATACCCGGCAGCGCTTCGGGTGAACGGATCGATGTGTTCTTAGCATCCGAGCCGGCCTTGCATGGCGGGGAGACTTTCCTGTCACGTTCGCGTATCCAGCATCTCATTGAGGCCGGGGCTATCTTAGTTGATGGTGAGACGTGCGGGAAATCGCTTATACTGAAGGGCGGTGAGAGTGTCACGGTCACTATCCCCGATCCTGAATCGCCTGACGATATACCGCCGGAAGACCTCCCGGTTGAAATTGTATTCGAGGATGGCGACCTCGTGGTGGTAAGCAAGCCCGCCGGGATATCAACCCATCCGACATCGGAGATGCGCACCGGTACCCTCGTTAATGCTCTTAAAGCATTGAAAATAAAACTGCCTTCCGTTTACTATCCCTACCGGCCCGGTATCGTCCACAGGCTTGACAAGAACACGAGCGGGCTTTTAGTTGTGGCGAAAAGAGAGGAATCCTACCTTAAGCTGATCGAGATGATGAAGGACAGGGAAATCCGGCGCCTTTATAAGGCTCTGACTGTCGGCAATCTTCCCGAATTCAAGGGGAAGTTCGAAGGTGATATCGGGCGTCATCCAGTTAACAGAAAAAAAATGGCCGTGGTTAAAAAAGGCGGGAAGAGAGCCGTGACACTGTATACAGTGCTGGAGAGGTATCCCGGCATGGATTTCACACGGGTGAAGCTCGATACCGGCAGGACACACCAGATTCGGGTTCACTTCTCAAATGCCGGCAGGGCGGTTTTCGGGGATGAAACATACGGAAGGCAAGTAATCAGGAAGGTCATTCTCCCGGCTCTCGACAGGATGGGAGTAACTCCCCTCGAACGTGCAAGATGGATATCGGGGATTGATAAACTGGGAAAAATCCGCCAATCCGCCGACGGGCATATGCTTCACGCATTCAGCTTGAGCTTCAGACATCCCCTGAAAAATGAACCGCTGGAATTCGAATTGGATCTGCCTGATTATTTCGCCGATGCATTAGCTGTCCTGAGGAAACTCGGGGAGGTTCCCCGTGAGTCTTGAATTTAAGATTGACGCAGCTTGTGATAACGCACGCGCGGGAACGGTGGTCGTTCGCGGCAGGCGATTCAACACGCCGGCATTTATGCCCGTAGCGACACGGGGTTCGGTGAAATGTCTCGATATGGATGAAGTTGCCGCCTTGGGTTATCAAATTATCCTCATGAATGCCTACCATCTTCATCAGCGTCCCGGCGAGGAAGTTGTTGCATCACTTGGCGGGATGCGCGGTTTCTCGGGGTATCCGGGCACGGTGCTCACCGATTCCGGCGGTTATCAACTCTATTCGTTCGGACGTGGAGCGAAACTTGAAGAGGGCGGGGCGAAGGTATTCAGCCCGTACGATGGGACATCGGAATTCCTTACGCCCGAAGATGTCGTGGATATTCAACTCAGGCTCTCCAGCGACATAATGATGCCACTCGATGTATGTCTCCCATCCGATGCGGATTACGGAAGTGTCGCCGACGCCGTTAAGCATACCGAGAACTGGCTTGCTAAGTCGGTAGTACATTGGAGGGACGTTGATGGTGATGATCCCGGTGCACTTTTCGGGATCGTCCAGGGTGGTATGCACGATGACCTCAGGAAGGAATCCTTGGAATTATGCATCGGGCACGATCTTCCCGGCTATGCACTTGGCGGACTTAGTGTCGGTGAATCGAGAGACGTGTTCGACGATATAGTCGGGAAATTTGCCCCGCGAATGCCCATGGATAAACCGCGTTACCTCATGGGCGTGGGTACTCCGCGGGATATCCTCATGTCCATCAATGCCGGTATAGATATGTTCGACTGCGTTCTTCCCACGAGAAACGCACGGAATGGCACGGCGTTTAC
>CBDVBS010000310.1:0-5023 GCA_965372275.1 uncultured bacterium
GTTAATCCCACCGATGGCGCGGTTCAGCATGACGTGTTCCTCGACCGTCGCGGATTTTTTGGCGAATTGGGATGATGTCACCACGCGCGCTTCGGTCCGGGGATCGATCGGGCTTATTTGAGCAACGTACGCATGCTGAGCGCCGTCCGGCAGGAAGCGGTTGATTTCCCAAAGCCGCCAGCCATCACCCTGGTCGGCCAGGTCCAGCCAGGTACCAAGGAACTGAATGTGTATGCGGCAGTAATTAACGGTTTCCGTGATCCTCCTGTGAAGGGGGCGTTGCATGTAGAGAGTGACTTCCCACTCGTCCATGTATGGAACCAGGGTTATCTTGTCTAAAAGGGCTGAGAATTCAAGATAGTACGTATTCTCGATGTCCGTCACCAGGCTCAGCCCGGGCATCTTACCGGTGCGAAAGACGATCCTCGGCGGCCAGTCATATTCGTATATCTCGGGAGTTCCGGTTTCGTCTTTGGGGAAGAATATGACCAGTTCATCACCGGATATCCCCAATGTCACACCGGATAAAGTCTCCCATCCGTCGGGCAGGGAGAGCCACGATATCTCCGGCGCGGTATCTTCGAGTGTGAAAATATCATCCCCGAAGCCGTGAGCCCTGGAGACGGGAAATATGATCAGGGAGATAAGAAGCGCAAGTATTATTACAACTGATTTTTTCAACCTTTCCTCATTGTGCGACGTTCTTAGACAAATACTTCTTAAGAGAAACTAATTGAATCGGGTGCCGCACACTTCAGTGTGCGCCAATCCACAAGTTTAGCCGCTATTCGCACACTGAACCCTAACGTTGCATAAATTATCCGTTCTTTATGGCACGGTCTGTCCGAGTCTTCGAGGGCTGACCGTGGATTATTCAGGAACTACGCACTAAGACCACGGTCAGCTCGAAGACTCACAGACCGTGCCATCAGGACAGTAATATCTCAAGTGTCTATGCGGACTATTCTGGATTTCACCTGTGGTGGCCTCCTGAATCCTGTGCTTATTTGTGCAATGCCACCTCGGCGCCCAAGCCTGATAATTTCTCGACGGGATTTTCATAACCACGGAACAGGTGTTCGAGATTGTAAATACGGGTTGTGCCCTCGGCGCGTAACGCGGCACAGATAAGGGCCGCTGATGCGCGGATATCGGTGGCCGAAACTTCCGCGCCATGCATTTTCGACTGGCCGATCGTCAAAGTCGCGTTCTCGACCTGCCTGATTTTCGCGCCCATTTTGATGAGTTCGTCCTTTACTAAGAAACGCTGTTCGAATATTTTTTCAACTATCAATGCCATGCCGCTTGCCCCCGCATTTAATGCCATCATCTGGGGTTGTATATCAGTTGAGAAACCGGGGTAGGGGAGTGTGCGAATGTCCACAGCCTTCGCGCGTTCGGGTGCAATGAGATGGATATCCTGTCCGCTGCACTCGACCTTGCATCCGGCTTCCCGCAATTTATCCAGTATCGCGGTGATGTGAGACGGTTCGCAGTGGCGGCATATTATATCACCGGCCGCACATGCTCCGGCAATCAGGTATGTTCCGCATTCGACCCTGTCGGGGATTATGTTGAATTCACCGGACGACAGGGCATCGACTCCCTCGATCGAGATGACTTCCTCGCCGGCACCGATTATTTTTGCGCCAAGGCCGTTAAGGAAATCAGCCAACGCGATAATTTCCGGCTCCCGCGCGGATCCAACGATTGTGGTTGTTCCTTCGGCAAGACATGCCGCCATTATTATATTTTCGGTTGCTCCAACAGATGGGAACCTCAACGGGATCGTATCCCCGATGAGTTTTTCGCATTCCACGGAAACGGCGTCTCCCGAACCGAAGAAATTCCCGCCTAACCTGGAAAGCCCTTCGATGTGAATATCTATCGGGCGAGGGCCGAGTTTGCATCCACCGGGCAACGGGATATCAGCCTTGTGAAACCTTGCTAAGAGCGGTCCCATAACGAGTACGCTGGCACGCATACGGCTGACGAATTCATGTGAGGGAGAATGTGATGTGACATCCGTACAATCTATGAGCAGGGAACCGTCGTCATAGTGAATAACACGCGCTCCAAGCGACGAGAGGAGCCCCGTGAGGGTGGTGACGTCATCGAGATTGGGAACATTGTGAAGTGTTATCTGCCCCTTGATGAGAAGACATCCGGCAATTATCGGCAGGGCTGCGTTCTTGGCCCCGGAGATAATCACTTCCCCCCTAAGATTTTGCCCACCCGTGATCTCCATATGGGCAAGGCGGGTCTTGTTTTCAATCATTTCCGCTATGCTCATACCTCCTCGATGGCGACGGCGCATTGAATGTCACAGCTTAGAACGTGAATTTCCTCAACCTCACCTGGACCCTGGTAAATGCTCTCTTAAGGGCCTGCTGGGCCCTGTAAAGGTCAACGCTGCCGTCAGTGACGCCAACACGATCTTCCGCTCTTTTAAGGGCGTCCTGGCAGCGATCAAGGTCTATCTCATCACACATTTCCGCGGAGTCGGCCAATATCGAAACCTGGTTCTTGCTGACTTCAAGGAAACCGTTCGCGAGCGCTAAGATTTCTTCATTTCCCGTTTCCGCGCTCGTGTAGCTGACTACACCAACATCAAGGCTCGTTACAAGCGGAGCGTGGTTGGCGAGGATTCCCAGGTAGCCATCCTTGCCGGGTGCAAGCACGTGGGTGGCTTCCACTTCCACCACCGGTCCTTCCGGTGTGTAAACGGTCAACTTGAAAGACGGGTCAGCCAACTATTCAGCCTCCTTGCTCATACGTTTGGCTTTCTCAACCGCTTCCTCGATGGCTCCGACATAGAGAAAAGCGCTTTCCGGGATATCGTCATGCTTGCCTTCGAGGATTTCCTGGAAGGAGCGTATGGTGTCTTCGACCCTGACATAACTTCCGGGTGTTCCGGTAAACTGCTCGGCAACGTGGAAAGCCTGGGAGAGGAAACGCTCGATCCTTCGCGCCCGGTGCACGGTGACCCGGTCTTCCTCGTTCAGTTCCTCCATGCCGAGGATGGCGATGATATCCTTCAAATCTTTATAACGCTGCAGGATCTCCTGCACCTGGCGCGCAACGCGGTAGTGCACATCGCCGACTACATTGGGGTCGAGGATCCGGCTGGTCGATTCGAGTGGATCCACGGCGGGATAAATTCCAAGCTCAACGATCTGCCGTGAGAGTACGGTAGTGGCGTCGAGGTGGGCAAATGTTGTCGCGACAGCCGGGTCGGTCAAGTCGTCGGCGGGAACATAGATGGCCTGCATAGATGTAATGGAGCCTTTCTTGGTTGAAGCGATCCTCTCCTGGAGTTGGCCCATTTCGGATGCCAATGTGGGCTGGTAGCCTACCGCACTCGGCATGCGTCCAAGTAGAGCCGATACCTCGGAACCCGCCTGGACGAACCGGAATATATTATCGATGAACAACAGGATGTCCGCGCCTTCTTCATCGCGGAAATACTCGGCCATCGTGAGAGCGCTTAATCCGACACGCAGCCTTGCGCCAGGGGGTTCGTTCATCTGGCCATAGACGAGTACCGTTTTATCGAGTACGCCATATTGCTTCATATCCAGCCACATGTCGTTTCCCTCGCGGGTACGTTCACCCACGCCGGAGAATACCGACAAGCCGCCATGCTCTTTGGCGATATTGTGGATCATTTCGGCGATGAGTACGGTCTTGCCAACACCGGCGCCGCCGAACATACCGACCTTGCCGCCCTTCATATACGGCGCGAGAAGGTCAACAACCTTCAGGCCGGTTTCGAACATCTCGACCTCGGTTGACTGGTCTTCCAGGGACGGGGCGGGGCGGTGGATGGGATAGCGTTTCTCATGAGGCACCGGATCATCGCTGTCGATGGCCTCGCCAAGGAGATTGAAGATACGCCCGAGGCATCCTTGTCCCACCGGGATCGAAATCGGTCCGCCCATATCATCAGCGGGCATACCGCGCACGAGGCCATCGGTGGATTTCATCGCTATGCACCGGCATACGTTGTCACCGAGATGCAGCGCAACCTCCACAACGATGTCGATCTTCTTGTCGGGAACCTTGATCTCGATGGCGTTTAGAATTTCCGGGAGCTCCCCCGAAGGAAACTCCAGGTCCACCGTGGGTCCAATTACCTGTAATACTTTTCCTGTGGCCAATGTTTCATCTCCTGAATATTACAAACGACTTTTCAAACCGGCTCGTATGCCCTCGATCGGGCACGTCGGGATTGCTGTTGTTATCACTTAAGCGCCTCGGCGCCGCCAACGATATCGCTTAGCTCCGTGGTGATGGAAGCCTGGCGCGCCTTGTTACGCTGCAACGTCAACCAGTCGATCATCTCACCGGCGTTTTTCGTGGCGTTCTGCATTGCGTTCATACGTGCGCCATGCTCGGAGGTGATCGTCTCGGAAAGTGAACTGAATATGCGCATGGTAATAACTTTCGGGATGATATCTTCGAAAAGCTCGACCGCTCCGGGCTCGAAAATATATTCCAGGGTTTCGCCGAATGCTCCTTCGTCGCCGACACTGGATCCCATTTCGAGGGGAAGCAGGGTTGTCATCTCAACACGTTGAACCAGGGCGCTCTGGAAAAGAGCGTAAACAACTTCTATCCTGTCGTACGGCACAAAATCATCACCGTGGCCTTCCCCTGTGTAAAGCCCTGTGAAGTATTTGTAAAGATCATTGAGAAACCTTGTCGGAAGCTTCTGGTCGATCTTTATGAGGTCATCGCGTATGATGTCAAAACCGCGTCTGCGGAAGTAATCCAAACCCTTTCGTCCGATGGGGATGAGTCCGTACTCGATTCCCTTCTCTTTGCCTTCCTTCATTACGGAGGCCGCTCGGCGTATGAGGTTGCCGTTGAAACCTCCGCAGAGCCCCTTGTCGGAAGTGATAAGGACCAGCGCGACCCTCCTGACCTTCTTCGCTTCATCCGCGCGGGCGGTAAGTGGATGCTCAAGTTCACCGGCACCCGGACTCGAAAGGATATCGGACAGTATCTCATCGAGTTTCAT
>CBDVBS010000311.1:0-5021 GCA_965372275.1 uncultured bacterium
GGCAAACCGTGCCACCCATCACTCATTATTCATTCAACGTTATTGTTAATGCCGAAACCCTGATTATTATTGCCGTAACGGTAGTATAATCATACATATGACAACGGTTGGTGAAATACGTCTCGACTGTCTCGATGATGATAATGTCCAGCGCTACTTTGGCTACACCGAATCCAAACCGCCATCCGACCGGACATCCGCCATGATGGATGACGAAACCCGCTGGCTTCTTGAAAACGCTGAACCACAGGGAATTTATGGAATATTCGCATGCAAACTGATTGACGAACGCACCGTTGACATTGGCGATGAGCGATTCGAATCACAGGTTCTGCGTATGCACATGGAAGGAAGCGGAGCAGCGGCAGTGATGGCAATAACAATGGGGGATGCCGTTGACGCCCGAATCTCGGAATTGATGGACCAGGGATACATGGCGCAGGGTTATATCCTCGACGGGCTTGCCTCAGCGGGTGCGGATTGCGTCGCCGATACAATCGAGGCATCCATAAAGGCCGATATCAGTAATGGCAATAGTGAATTCACTGAGCCGGGCTGGAATACCACCCTTCGCTTCAGCCCCGGATATGCCGAATTCATCCTTGAAAACCAGCGCGGGATATTCGACCTCATCGAACCGCAAAAAATCGGGATGAGCCTGACATCCTCTTTCCTCATGAAACCCCTCAAAAGTATCACCGCCGTAATCGGTATCGGCCCGGATGTTAATACGGACGATTATCCCTGCAAGCTGTGTGATGTGTGCAACATCACGAATTGCAAATACATAAATGATACTTCAGGAGATCGGTGAGAAATGACGACACAAGATAAAACAATCGGAATTGCCCTCGTGTCCGGCGGGCTCGACAGCCTGGTGGCGCTGGGTATCGCGTTGAAAGAATGTGACGAGGTCGCCTGTCTGCACGCGGCATACGGGCAGCGTACCGCGGAGCGTGAACGCGCGGCATTCGAGGATATCTGCCTGCACTACGCCATCGCGGAGAAGAAGATCATCGACCTTGGATACATCGCCGAATTCGGCGGATCGAGTCTTACCGACCCGAACGCCGATATCCCGGAAGGGCCGATATTCCATGGCATACCCGACACATATGTCCCGTTCCGTAACGCCAACATCCTCGCGGCGGGTGTTTCATGGGCGGAAGCCAAAGGCGCCCAAGCGGTTTATATCGGCGTGGTGGAAGAAGATTCATCCGGCTATCCCGATTGCAGGAGGGAATTCATCCAGAAATTTCAGCGGCTGGTGGAGGAAGGCACGCGTCCCGATACGGATATCATCATTCGCGTGCCGATCATCTCGATCAAGAAGGATGCCATCGTACGGCTCGGACAGGGTCTCGAAACGCCGTTTGAATTAAGCTGGTCGTGTTACAAGAATACCGGTAATATCGCCTGCGGCAATTGCGAATCATGCCTGCTCCGCCTGAGAGGTTTTTACAGAGCGGGAGTCGAAGACCCTTTGAAATACGAAGAATTGACGGACGAAGCCCGGAAATATATTGAGCGATAAATTGGGGTAACCCTACTAACAATAAAACATGTGTGGCATTGGCAAGCGAGTTCCGGGTGGCACCCTTCTGTCTTCAGAAGGGTGGTTTACATCATATCACGTACTTAATAATAACACGCCCAAGGCCGAAGACGTCCGTGGGCGTGCCACCCGGATTCATTTGAAACAACAGGAATAGCAGAAGTAACACAATTGAATTAGAAAAAGACCACGGCGGGAGTTAGGATTCTCCCGCCGCGATCATCTATCGTGGGAGGCATTCGGCCATATTTATACAACGGCCCTGTTGAGGCACAGCTCGCTACCCTTGCGGTCTTCAACGATAAGGCCGTCAGAAACACTCATGATCCTCGATGCAAAACTCGCGCATTCAGGGCTATGCGTGACCATAACGATGGTCATCCCCTGCACGTTCAATTCCTGCAAAAGCTGCATAAGCCCCGCGCTTGTCTTCGTATCCAAATTACCAGTCGGCTCATCCGCGAGAAGGATCGGCGGCTCGTTCACGATCGCACGCGCCACCGCGACCCGCTCCTGCTCCCCGCCCGATATCTGGTTGGGAAGGCGATGACCCTTACCCGCCAAATCAACCCGCTTCAAAGCCGTCTCTGCCATTGCACGTTTTTCACGCCCGCTCATTTTTTTCGTGACGAGCGGAAGCATCACGTTCTCCATAACCGACAGGTATGTGACAAGTTGGAAACTCTGGAACACGAAACCCAAAAACTCCCGGCGGAAATCAGCGCGTTTATCGTGGCTCAGCTTGTAGACATCGATATCATCCACGAAGTAGCCACCGGATGTCGGTGTATTGAGTGCGCCCATTAATGAGAGCAGCGTCGATTTACCCGACCCGGATTCGCCCATGATTCCCACAAACTCCCCCGAATCGATTTCAAAACTCATCCCCCGCACCGCGGCCACCGTAGAATCCCCGGCACCGTAGAGCTTGATAAGATTGTCTGCTTGTATGTAACTCAATTCGTACCTCCTTATAAAGCCCTCAGGGCTTCGTTGGGATCGAGACGCGCCGCGATAATGGCGGGATACGCGCTGGCGATAAGTCCGACAAGTATCGCCCCCACCAATGCGGCACCGGCGAGCATCGGATCGAACTGTATCGGGACATTACGGCTCGTGGTAAAGAACGGAAGGGCCACCTTAGTGATGCCGAGCCCTGCCAGGTATCCAAATACACCTGCTAAAGCGCTCAGAAATGCCGCTTCAATCAGGATGATGTGCATTACATGACTTCTGCGGAATCCAATCGCGCGGAATATGCCGATCTCGCGGGTACGTTCGCGTACGCTGCTCATCATCGTGACAAGCACAACCAGGCTTCCCACGAAAAGCACAACCGCCGAAACGCCGTAGGAGAATTTTTTGAAATGCCCAAGCGTTTCCATACGGCTTTTGACCACCTGCTGGATCGCCATGACATTCGCGCCGGGCAACGCTTCCGAAATCTGCGCGACCATATCGTCGATGGGGCAGGCATTGCACAGTGCCGCGACTTCCGCCATCGACACCTTGCCCTCCTTCCCGAGAATCGACTGGGCTGTAGCAAGCTGGGTGAAAATAAGCTGGTCATCCTGCGAACCCGTAGGCTCAAGGATCCCGGATACCGTAAGCTCCCGCCCGTTGACATCTATGCCGCTGCCCATGCCGATTCCAAGGGTGTCAGAGGCTTCAGAACCGAGCAGGACGCCGTTTTCATCGGGAACATTGCCATCGATCTTCCACCACGGCTTGAGAATTTCCGATGCCTCGAAATCCACGCCCGTAAGCAGCACATTCCGGCCTTTTACATCAATAACTCCGAGCACCATCGGTCCGAGTGCAGCGACATTCGCGGCATTCTTGATATCGCCAATCTTCTCCAACTCATCCTCGCTTATCTCCTGCATTTCAAACGAGACCCCTCCAAGAGATAAGCCTCCATATGTCAGTGAAAGGTTTTCGGTTTTCGGTACGACGAGAATATTCGCCCCGTACTTTTCGAGCTTATGCTGAACATCCCTGTTCGTGGCGTCGACAAGACTGATGAGGGCGACTACCGTCGAGACACCGATCAGGAGTCCGGCAAGCACGAATGCCGCTTTCGCCTTGCGGCGTTTCAAATTTCTGAATGCAATATCTTTGATTGTCATTACTAACCCCTCCCGAAGTTGAAGTACTGTTTACCCGAGAGTATGTCGTCAACCTCGATGATCAGCTTGTCGCCGTCGATGGTTCTCGACAGCGGGGCCGGGTTGCATCCACCCTTCACTTCGTTGATGCGCGTGGATTCAAATCGCTTGCCACAATTTTTGCAAACCATTACACTGCCCGACTGCTCGTAGCCGAGGCCCGCCTGCCAGCATACGTCGCAGGCATCGAACGCCGCCCGTATCACTCCATCTGAACTCTTCAGGATGAAATAGCGTATGGCTGTTCCGTCGCTCTCGGGGTATTCATAGTACTTCGCCTTGCTGTCATCGAATGTGCTGACCTCGTATGAAACCCTGTCTTCGGATGCTTCAAACGACGGTGCTCCCGTTGATGATGCCGGCTCACCGGCATCGGTCGATTTCGGTGAAGTTCCCACCGTTGCAGCCTGTGAGATCACGGTAGCCACCGGTTTCTCGCTTGTTTCCTTTCCACCGAAGTCGAGAAAGAACACAAGTAGGACGATAATGATGGTGCCGAGAATGAGAGCGCTCGTAATATACGCCCCGGTATTCGGCTTGTCATTAAGTACAGCGGCCTTTTTCGCCGCGGTTTTATCTTTGACTGAATTTTTCTTGGACATTTCAAGCTCCTGTTAATTTGATATTCCCGTATCTAATGTTCCGACGCATAATCGTCCGACAGCCTGGGGATTATCCCGGGCATACGGTACATCACGCCTTTGTTCGAGACGTAATTGCAGCTAACTTGCCGCGTATCAAATTAAAAGGGCTTGATTTTGAATGAATATCGGCCCGTTACGGGCATTCTCTATAGTGGAGATTCGTTGAAGTAGAAAGCTGTTCTGATTGTTTGCCACAAAATCCGCCGGATGGACAGCCGGATTAATTGTGACAATATTGCGTAATCTCTGTGTTACCGGCAGAACCCTCGCGGGAGGTTCGTCAACTTCTGAATTATCTACCGTGCACGGTGAATCATCCTCGCAGCAGCAACAGCCCTCGTTAATTGTGGGTGTCGTCACGGTGTCCGGGATGCCGCAGCAGGCCATATCACAATCAGTGACGGCCTGTGCCATCCCGACACTGGTGAGGGTCAGTAAAAGTACAAAGGATAATATGCCACTCAGCATTCTACGCAAAATTCATCACGCCAAGACTAATCAATAATTGTTACTAATATTACCAGACGATTGTAATTCCCAAAAGGTTCAAATTAAGATTCCAGGGAAATGAAATTCAGAATGATCCTCAATCCCTCTCTCTGCTCATCATCCCAACCTTCCGGATGAAACTGAACTCCGTAAATCGGCAGATAC
>CBDVBS010000312.1:0-4974 GCA_965372275.1 uncultured bacterium
CCCCCTAATTCCCCCCGCAAGCGGGGGGATTGAAGAACGCGCTATCCTGCACGGGATCGATCCGCAACTGGGCTAATTCCCCCCCCCGCTTGCGGGGGGGGGATTAAAGTGGGGGGGTATGTTGATAGCTCATGTAAATTCTGGACTTCACCAAATATGAGATCAAGTACGAGTCACCTACAACTTTCGAAGACTCGGTTGTAGGCGGCACCCAGACTTGAGACAGAAATATTTATACAACGTTGGGGTGAAGTGTGCGGCACCCGATTCAATTGATCTTTCTTAAGGAGAATTGGTATAAAAAAGCCCGGGCCTTAGCCCGGGCTATTATTATTCAACCGGTTTTGCAATTCAATTCAACTTCAACGCGATCACATCGGCGTCGGTGCTGCCATCGGGTTGGACAAAAAGCACATCGATAACAACCTTGTTGGCGTTCTCGTACTTCGAGAAGACCTCCATAAACTTTTCGACCGATTCGATCTTCTCATCCTCGATATGCGTGATGATCACGCCGGCTCTCAGGCCCTTATTGGCGGCACTCGACCTTGGATCGACCTGCACGACAATCACGCCTTTAACGTCATCTGGGAGATTACCATCTTCCCGAATTTCATCATTGAAATCCCTGATGGTGAATCCGAGTTCATCGATGGTGACAAAATTTTCACCGCCACGGATTATCGCCTGATCCGAACGCTGACCGGGGATAACCTCGAGCGTCATCTCCCTGCCGTTGCGTATCAGCGTGACATCGACCGATTCGCCTATATTCTTGCCGGCAATTATCCTCATCAGGTGCGAAGGCGAGACGATGCGTTCTCCATCAACCTTGATGATGAAGTCATCTATCTTGATGCCCGCCATGTCCGCGGGATCACCCTCGCTTACACTTGTAACGAACGCGCCTTCGGTCGAGTCCAGACCAAGTTCTTCCGCCGTGTCGTCGTCTATTTCTTCAATGGTAATTCCGATCCAGCCCCTCCTGACTTCACCATAGTCGATGAAATTCTCATAAACCTGCTTTGCCATATTAATCGGGACCGCGAAACCGACTCCGGTTCCCTGCGCGGATATCGCCGTGTTAATCCCGACAACACGCCCGTAAATATCAACCAGCGGTCCGCCGGAATTGCCGAAATTTATCGCGGCATCGGTCTGGAGGAAATCTTCATACAACTGCCCGGTGATCTGCTCGCGGTTCTTGGCGCTGATGACGCCGACGGTAACAGTGTGGTCGAGGTAACCGAACGGGTTTCCGATAGCCATAACCCAGTCACCGGCCCAGATAGCGTCGCTGTCACCTAATTGGAGGTACGGGAACGGTCCATCCCCTTCTATTTTGAGCACCGCAACATCGGTAGCCTCGTCCAACACCATAATCTCTGCATCATATTCATCCTTACCGTTGAGGACTACTTTCACTTCATCCGCATTCTGGACGACGTGGTTATTTGTGAGTATATATCCATCCGAACTCACCAGGAATCCGGAACCTGAGGATGGTACTTCGTATTCCCGGGGTTCCTGGGGCTGGGGCTGCTGCCGAGGCTCGGGTGATGGCCCGAAAAACCTTTCGAACGGATCGCCGCCGAACATCTCGTGCGGGTTATACTGCATTCCCGGAACCCGCGTGATAACTTCCACCGTGCAGACAGCCGGACTTACCGCGGCAACAATGGACCGGAACGATTCCTGTGATGACGCAAGAAATTCGCCCGGCGGGGGAGGTGTGATCGGTTTGCCGTCCTTTGTAGTGACGGCTGTCACGGGGGCCACCTTGTTGAATGAAGCCGTAAGGCCGATCCCTATTGTAAGAAAAACAACCGCTACCACTACAACGGTCAGCAAGAATCTGAGTTTCTCGTTTCTATTCATTTCGCACCACTCCAGGTTAATTCTGCCATTTACAGGATATCGCGCCTCAAACCGGGACACGCTATCACAATATTATCCAAATTGTGCAGGCCAATCAATACTCTGCCGGCACGCCTTTGTATATACATGGACGGGTGAGGCGCATCAATAGTTCAAGCGAAACATATAGCAACAAAAAAAGGACGGCAGTGATACCGTCCCGTGACATTTTCCATATCTTCAGTTAGCCCGTGATGTCGGCGTCGCTGAGAAGCATCAACAGCCTGTCCGAATATGTATCGATCTTCTCCTGCATATTGAATTCAACCGCTTCCTCAAGCATCTGGATGCAGTCCTTGATCTGGGACTTCAGCTCATCGGTGATCTCGCCGCCTTTTTCTTCTATGAAAGCTTTGGCGTCGCTGATATAGAACTCTGCTTCGACCTGTGCGGGACTCTTATCCCCGGCTCCGCCGCCCGGTGCTCCGGCATCACTTTCGGCCGTAAACGGAGCCGCCTTTCCCGTGGCTTCCGGCATGGATGTGGATAGCGTCCCGGCTAGTTGCGCTACAGTTTCACGCGCAGTATCTTTTTCGTCATCGGCAAGGCGGTCCTTGGTCTGCTTCAGGATCAGGTTACGCTTGGCGCCCGTTTCGCGGTCGCGTCCGGTAACGTTTACGATACCGTTGACATCGTAATCGAATGTAACCTCCACGACGCTTTCACCCTTGGGTTTGGGCGCGATGCCGGTGAGCACGAATTCACCTAACGATGTATTTCTTGATGCTTTCTTGTGGTTACCCTGGAGGATATGGATATTCGCTTCGGTCTGATAATCGGTGACCGTCACATAGCGACGCTTCTGCGAACACGGGATCGGCGTGTTGGCATAGATGATCGGACTGAACCTGTCGCCGACGATCTCGATGCCCAGCGTGTATGGGGCAACGTCAACAACAACCAGGTCGTCCAGCTCGCCCTTCTTGACCCCGGCCTGGATAGCGGCGCCCATGGCGACGCACTCTTCGGGGTGGATATCCGCAAGCGGTTCCTGCCCGATCAGTTCGCTCGTGAAGCGCTTCACCGATGGCATCCTGGTAGTACCACCGACAAGGATCACGGCGTCGATCTCGTCGGTCTTCAAACCCGCTCCTTCAAGGGCTTCGAGTACCGGTTCGCGGGTGGCTTCGATAAGGTGGCCGGTCATTTTCTCGAAGTCGGCACGGGTCAATGTCAGGTCAAGATGTTTCGGATCATCACCCGCGGAGTAGATGAAGGGGATGTTGATATTCGTTTCAAGCAACGTACTCAAATCAACCTTGGCCTTCTCTGCCGCTTCGATAATACGCTGATTGATACTCAACCTCATCTTCTCATCGTCGATTTCGTGGAGGTCCATGTCCTCCGCTTTCTTGAATTCGTCGAACAGGTAGTCGGCAATGACGGTGTCAAAATCGTCACCACCGAGCTTGTTATTACCGGCGGTCGCGAGCACCTTGAATGCCCCTTCGACCATCTTGATGATCGAGATATCGAATGTGCCGCCGCCAAAGTCGTATATGAGAATCGTCCTTGATTCTTCCTGGTGCTGGAAACCATACGCCAATGCCGCCGCGGTCGGCTCGTTGATAATGCGCTCAACCTTGAATCCGGCGATCTCACCCGCGTCCTTGGTCGCCTGCCTCTGGGAGTCGGTGAAGTATGCCGGCACGGTAACGACCGCTTCGTTCACCGGCTGGCCGAAATAGGCCTCGGCATCCTTCTTGAGCTTCGCCATGATAAGGGCGCTGATTTCCTGGGGAGTATATTCCTTTCCCCCCAACTCGACCTTCTGGTTCGTACCCATCAGCCTCTTGACTGAAGCGATGGTGCGGTCTGGATGCGCAACAGCCTGGTTCTTCGCGGCTTCACCTACCAGCAGTTCGCCGGTCTCGCTTATGCCGACCACCGATGGCGTTATCGTCTTGCCCCGCTCGTTGAGTATCAGGAACGGTTGACCGTCCTTGATTGCCGCAACCAGGGATGTGGTAGTACCCAGGTCGATTCCTACTATCATTTGTTTCTCCTTCTACGTACCCCGCGACGGGGCACGTTGCCATATCAGTAAAACGTTAGAGAAGGCTGTTCAATCACGCAACGGAACGCCGATCAGCCGCGCTTGCTGATGATCACTTCGGGCGTACGCATTAACTTGTTGCCCATCATGAAGCCGCGTTTCTCGACCATGATGATGGTGCCTTCCGGCTTTTCGGGATCGATCTCAAATCCGAGAACTGTGTGGTACTTGGGGTTGTACTTCCCCTCGGCGGGGATTTCCTTCACGTTAAACTCCCTCAGTACCAGCAGCAGACCGTTGTAGATGGCCCTGATCCCTTCGAGCCACGCGATCATCTTATTGTCGATTTGCACATTTTTCAACTGGTTAAAGAACCGGTCGAAAGCATCTATTGTCGGGAAAAGCTTTGCCACAAGCCTTTCCTTCAAGCTCTCTTCAACATCGAGTTTCAAATCAACGATCTCCGGTTTTAAACTCCGCAGATCGCGAATCAGAACCTCGAGATATTGCTGTATCTTACCGCTATCAACAGGGGCCGATACCTTGTCGTCACCGCGCGCCCGTTCAGCCCTCAACTGCTTCGCCGACTTGACGATCTCAAGCCGTATTTTCGATAATTCCTTATAAATGTCAACCAGATCGACACCTTCCGCTACCAGGCCCGGTTCCCTTCCGGCTAAAAGGTCCTCATAGATAGGGATATCGATTGGTTTTTCATCTAATTTAATTTCCATGTACATCAGCAACCACCCCGCGAGGTGCAAACGAATACTTTACCAGCCCGTTCAGTTCACGCACCCCGGCGGGAGATAGCAGATGGTGATTATATCACGAGCCTTTAAACGTTTCAATGATTAACATATCCGTCATACATCAGGGCACCGGGCTTCATTCAAGGTTAGAAACCCTATGTTAACCAGCAATCTGTAAGTAATTATTTACTTACAGACTAATTATACTCCGAATCTCAGTTCTGAGGTAGATGTAAACGCTGTTACAACCTGTCAGACCAATTTTAGAAATCAAGCCTTTATTAGCAAGCCGGGTACCGCAGGTCTCCG
>CBDVBS010000313.1:0-4960 GCA_965372275.1 uncultured bacterium
GCTGTATAAACGAGTTGATTTATAAGATTGGTATTAGTGCGTAATCCCTGAATAATCCACGGTCAGCCATCCCAAGGCGTCGGGCAGGCCGTGCCACCCATCACTAATTATTTATGCCACGTCCGGGTGAAGTGGATGTTTATATTAACTTTTTATAAAGGATTCTCGGAACCACGTAGTAGTGGGTTTCCTTACCCTCGTTATATTTCTTATGTCCATCCGGCGTTTCCGTCTGAATGACCTGGACGGTTTCGACTTTGTATATTCTACGGAGATCGTTATCGACTTCGTTATAGAGCTTTTCAACTGCTTCGGATTTGAGCATACCAACGCATCGCCAGTCATTCCATAGTTCCAGCTTTCGCTTGCCTGACCTGGTTTTGCCTGGTTTGAGTTCTAAGGATTGACCTTCTATTAATGATGTCACAGTGGCCTGGTTGGCAACGAAGTAGATATTCATACCCGTACCGAGCCCCTTTTTGTAACAGTCAAAATATTTCAGTTCCTCAGCCAGCTCCCGCTCGTCGGTGGATGGATCATTAACAACGCCGACAGGTTCGCGTTCGGTTATCCATTGACCGGCCCCTTCGGTTATCTCATTCCACAGGCTATCATCGCATCCCGGCCAGTCGATCATGTATAGCTTTGTCTTCGCGCGTGATAACCCGACGAAATAGAGGCGGCGTAATCCTTCTATGCCGTCCGGCTCGGCTTCCGGACCGATGTCGGGTGGGAAGAGGAATACGGTGTGAAATTCGAGTCCCTTGGTTCCATGAAATGTAAGGTTGGCTATGGAATCGGGTGGAACGGTGTTGCCGGAGCGTCCGACGAAATGCTCATCAATGCGCCACAGCATCTTTTTCAGCGAAATATCATCGCTCCGTGAGATATCGAGCAGATCGGGATCGAAGAACGAATCCCATGCCTTCCGCCATAACTTATCAATCTTGTGTTTCGCGAATATCTCATCAAGCCGCGCTTCCAATTGAGAGTAACTTATTGTGCTTGTGTCCAGATCCAGTTCATGGAGTTCCTGAATAAGTTCAACCACGCCGATGTTGAACCGGGGCGCGAACCGATGCTCGCCTAATACCTTTGACGGAATGTTCCTATTGTCAAGAAGTAACCGGGACAGATGCGCCGCTGCATTGGTGCGGTGTGCAAGGCAGATATCGCCAAGATTGATGTCCGGAAATGATTGACGAATCTTGTCCACTTCAGCGGCAATCGCCGCTCGCGCGTGGGCTTTATCTTTAACCCTGAGTCGAACCACTTTCCCTTTATCAAAGTCTCTCGCAACATCCTTACTAACACGGATTCGGCAAGCTTTGGGTACGTGCTGTTTCCAACCCTTGGGTTTCAATCGTGATTCGTTGCGGTCGATAAATCCCGCCGAAACTTCGATCACGCTGTCTACCGAACGGAAATTATCGGGGATCTTAAAAGGTTCGTCGGTTTTGAAATCGGATTGAAATTGCCGTATCCATTTCACGCTCGTTCCACGGAATGCGTATATATTCTGATCGTCATCGCCCACAGCCATCACATGCACTGCGCCTTCACGATTTTTCGAGCCCAATCTACCAAGTAGCTTGATGATTCCATATTCCCTTTCCCCGATATCCTGAAATTCATCAACAAGAAGATATTCAATGCCGCCTAACCGGTCCAACCAGCGTATCTGCTCGTGGGTTTCGCCACCCTGGTATTCCGATAACCCCGATCTCAGTTCATCGAGCAACTCGTCGAAAACCGAATCCTTATTCTGCTTTTCTTCCGCATCTTTCCGGTCGGACTGCAATTCATGGAGCCTGTCGCGTCCGATGAGACGCAGGGCTAAACCGTGGAATGTATAGACGCTTATCTCGAACCAGTCCCGTGGAAGCAACTCCTTCAAACGCCGTCTTAATTCGATGGCGGCGTGGCGGTTGTATGCCAGCACCGCGATAGCGCGTGGCGGCACCTGGCGCACTTTAATCAAATAAAACACCCGGCGAACGAGAACGTGGGTTTTTCCGCTGCCGGGACCGGCTATTACGAGATGGTTGGCGCCGGTTTTGGCCCGTACCACTTTCTTCTGGTCTTCCGTAAGACTGCCGAATACTTTTTCAAAATGCTCAGACCTTATCGGTACCGATAATCTTTTACGTTCGGCTGCTGTAAAATATTTTCGCGAGAAGTCACTCCAGCTTAGCTTGAAATAGTTGTCCAGATAATCCAGAGCTTCACGCTTGTTCTTCGCAAGGCGCTCGGCGAATCCCTGCATCCCCTTGACTTGGGCGATGGTAGTTTTTGTGTAGTCCTCATAAATCTTATATGCGCCACTGTAATCCACTAATATCCGGCTCGGGTTGGGCTTGATTTTCATTCGTGCCCGTAGAACGCTGAATCCATCCACGACCGTGATGATCTTCCTGTAGTGCATGAACAGAAGCGCCTCGGTGCAGTTATCCTCGCCGATTTCACCGCCGAAGAGTTCGGGTCGTGATGAATGCCAACGTTCGAAAGCAGGGAAGTTGAATTTGCTCGTAACATAACCCGTTGTCTGCTGGTTTGTATCGAGGTATTGAAGAACCGCGTGACATACACGCTGTAATTCCCCGAGCTTTTCTTTGACTTCATCAATCCCCCCCTTCCAGCGCACGAGCATCACTCCGCGTTTCCTTGCGTCAATGTCAAACAGGCCCCATTCCCTGAGCAGGCGAAGATCGCGGCTAACGTTCAGGTTGGTCCCGTAACCTCTTCCAGTGTTCCGTGAGTTTGTCCTGATTTTATTAAGATCAATTGGCTGCGGATCACTTTCCGAAGTGTAGCTTACCGGCGACTCTTCAAGCCCTTTCAGCATAAGGTTTGTAAGTTCCAAATGGTTCTTCAACAACGCATCGGATGAATTACTCGTCTGCCGGTACCAGTCGATGACGAATTCGACTTTCCAGTTGCATACGCCTATTCCACGCAGTTGATCGATATGATCCTTCACATCACCACGGCCTATGTTAAGCTGGTCGGCCATGATTTCGAGGTCGATGGACGAGTCCCTGTCCTTGGCGATGTACTTGTCAAAAAGATATTCCGCGGCTTTGCGCAGGATTGTCTTGATGTGTATCGCCCAGCTTGAAGATTGGATTGCTTCGAGTATCTTCTCCCAGTTGGTTATTCGGAACGGTACGCTCACGAACTGGAATATGTTCTCCAGACGCGCGAGGTGATTGCCCTCTTCAAGTATTCCAAGCGCCGTGATAACCTTCTGGTGAAAATTGGCTTCTTCATCATCGATCTTCGCGGCGGCTAATTCAGCTTCTTCATCCTTAGTTTCAGCGTCATCATCTCCGGTTTTGCTGAGGTCGATCCTTGCTTTGAGAAGGTCCCGCGCGGAGATGACGATATCCCGCTGCTCGTCGCCATCCTTCCTGTTCTGCTTGTAGCGTAAACGCAGATAAAGCATTATCCGCTTCAGCTCATGCCGCCTAAGCTGGTTACGGCGGCGCATGTCGAGTTGCGTATCCAGATCCTGCGGGTCATACAGGAGTACGCAGCGCGCGGGTTTGTCATCCCTGCCGGCACGTCCGGCTTCCTGTATATAATTCTCAATGCTGCCGGTGATGTCGTAATGCACCACGAGCCGTATATCTTTTTTATCCACGCCCATGCCGAATGCGTTCGTGGCGACTACGATCTTGAGGTCGCCTGAAACGAAACTATCCTGGACACGTTGCCGGTGATCGTCGTCGCAATCGCCATGGTAGTAATCCACATCCGATGTCAGGTCGCGTTCGATGCGTTTCGCGATGTTCTTCGTTGTCATGCGTGTACTGCAGAAAACAAGGGCGGCCTGTTCTTTTTCCACTGTATTGCCGAGGAGTTCAAGAAGCTTGTCGTATTTGGCGTCGCCGCCTTCCGGGAACTTCATGCACTCGAATGTAAGATTCTCCCTTGCATGACCGTAGTCCATGATATCGAGAGTTTTGCCCAAACCGAGTTGAAATCGTTCGGCGATCTCGTTGAGCACATCTTTACGGGCGGTGGCTGTAAGGCACAGGATGGGCGGTTTTGGAAAATCGTGTTCTTTGCAGAAGCGTTCGATGAGTTCGGGTATGAATCGGTAATCGACACGGAAATCCTTTCCCCATTTGGCGATACAGTGCGCCTCATCTACAACGAGCAATCCGATTCCCCTTGTGGCCAAAGCTCTTATCACGCTTACCGACCTGAGTTGTTCAGGAGCCATATAGACGATGTGAGCCGGGTCGGGTTCCGTTTTAGATGCGGCGGAATCGAGCCTGACTCCCTGCACGGAGTTCAGGTTCCTCGTGCGTTCGAGGGAATTCAGATCCCCGCTGATCTGGCATACATCGGTGCGGCCATGTTCATTCTGCAGCTTAGTAACTTGGTCTCTCATCAGCGAACGGAGAGGGCTCAGCACGACGGTCAATTCGCCCGTGGTATTCGCCTTGATCAATGCGGGAAGCTGGAATGCAAGGGATTTCCCGCCGGAGGTGGGAAGCACACCGATAGCGTTTTTGCCGGACATTACCGCTTCGGTGATCATTCTCTGCCCTTCGTTTCTCCAACTTGGTTCCTGGTGAAACTGGAACAGATTTCCCATCTGTCTCAGCAGGTCGAACCGCTCGGCGCAGAATTCGCATTGTCCGCAATTTGTGCCCCTCAGCCGCTGCAATAATTCCCTTGTTTCGGGATGACTGCGTACCACCCATGGACGCAGCGGCAATGGTTTGGCCTGCGGGTTGGACGGGATCACACTCAGCAGGTATGCCAATGAACGCGCGCGTTCAGCGGTCAACGGCTCGTTTCTGATCTCAGCCAAGGATGTTGAACAGATGCCCTCCGCCAAGGCGTTTTCAAATGCGTCGAGAGGATCATCCGAGGGTTCATTAAGTGCAAAAATTCTGCGATAACCATTGGCGAATGGTCCATCAAGACCTAAAAGCAGGTGATAAGC
>CBDVBS010000314.1:0-4956 GCA_965372275.1 uncultured bacterium
GCTTGAACCGGTCACCGAAGAACCTGCTCCGGCAGAGGAGAAAACCGCGACTGAGACTCCCGTCGAAACACATCAGGTCGAAACGTCACCAGTTGAAGAGACCCCGGCAGAGGCCGAACCTGTCGTGGAAGAAGCCGCTCCAATACCTGAACCAACTGAAGAACCTGTACCCGAAGCTCCCCCTGAAGTTGCCGAGACACCTGAACCAACTCCGGAGCCCGAACCAGAAGCTCCCGCCGAGGTTGCCGAGACACCTGAACCTGTCGAAACTCCCATCGAGGAACCGGTTGTTGCCTCGGAGCCGGAACCCGCTCCCGTCGAGACAGTTGCGGAACCGGTTAAGGAAGAAGTCCCTGCACCACAACCCGAAGCGGAAGCGTCAACCGATGCGAATCCGGAACCGGCGGTGCAGGACCTGGCCGCCACTCCCAAGACTGATGATCCTATCCCATCACAGGAACATTCAGTGGATGAAGAAAAAGACCTCATTTCCGGTGATGAATTTGAAGATTCCGGACAGTCATCCGTGCAGCCGCATTCTCCGCGTGGTGAGGATAACGGCATCGATCTGATAGAGGGCAATGAATTCGAAGAGAAATAACACGTAACGGACTTTGTAATTATAGACGGGCGAATGCCCGTCTTTTTATTTATAATACACCGGGTGATATCTGGTGACATATATTATCGGCATAACCGGTGGAATCGGCGGAGGCAAATCGACCGTTGGCAATTACCTCGCGGAAATGGGTGCGACCATAATCGACACTGATAGTATCGCGCGTGAAGTCACCCTGCCCGGCTCGGATGCCCTCGTGGAAATCAAACGGATGTTCGGGGATTCCGTGTTCAATGAAGACGGCACCCTTGACAGGCAGGCAATGGCTGAGATTGTCTTCAACAATAAAGAAAAGCTGGACCAACTCTCATCAATCCTTCACCCACGGATACGCGAACGCTGGCTGACCGAAGCGAGGGAATGCGGCGAGGATTTCGTTTTCGTCGTAATCCCATTACTTTTTGAAAACAAACTCCAACATTATTTCGACGAAATATGGGTGATCACCGCCGATGAAGAGGAGCGCATACACCGTGTAATGAAACGTGATCGTGTGACCAGTGATGACGTCACAGGCAGAATCGCCAACCAGATGCCCGAATCCGAAAAAATTGCCGCGGCCGATGTTGTGATCGATACAACCGGCGGATTCGAAGCAACGCGTGCCTCCACCGAAGCCGCCTTAGCCGAATTGAAGCGCGGACCGGGGGGCAATGATGCGTAAGGACAGAGCCTTCATACTCCTGTTCAGCCTGGTAGTTATATTAACGATAGGATTCACGATCTATTATATATGGCGCGTATCCAATCCGCTCTCATTGGTCAAGGAGGAAATATACATCTCCTTCGACGGCAGGGAGCAGACAGTAAGCGGCATTTACTATTTCAGGAATCATCTCCCGATGAACGCCTCGATCCCCATGGAATATTCAATTCCGGCCGATGGGAATTTAAGTGAGGCCATCATGGAAGAAATCCGCATCGGTACGTCTGGAAGAAACCAGGATGTCCAATTCACATACACCGGAACCAACACTATCGGATTTACGATGAATATCCCGCCGTTCTCGGATATACAATTAGCGATCAAGTACCGTCAGATAACCACCGGCGGCATGTTGAGCTTCCCTGTAAGAACAACCGGGGAATGGGGCCCTGCACGTAAAGACGGGATGATCTATCTGAAGCTGCCGGATGATCATACACCCCGTGATGATGCCCGAAATTTCTCGCCGGCATCCGGCGAAGAATTGTGGGACTGGTCCGCGATCCTTCCAAGAGACTTCACCGGGAAAAGAATGGACATAACCCTAAAGCGGGAATAATTAACATGATATCGGAATCCCATCCACGAATATCACTTCCTCCAACAGACCCCGCGTTCGACTCGGATTTGTGCAAACGCGCGACTGAATACCTTGAGACCACTTATCCACCGGCGGTGATTAAACTTGGCCTCGAGCGTATCACGCGGCTTCTCGAACTCCTCGGCAGGCCGCAGGACTCATTCCCATCGATCATAGTCGCTGGTACAAACGGTAAAGGCTCAACCTGTGCATACCTCGGATCGATTCTCACCGAGGCCGGACTGCTCGTCGGCACAAACCTGTCCCCTCACCTTGAGCAAGCCGCCGAGAGAATCAGGATCGGGCGTAACGATATCTCTCCCATCCGGTTTGCGGAAATAATCCTGAACATCTCGGCATTGATTGTCGATCAATGGGGAGACGGCGAACGCCCGACATACCATGAATTGCTGAGTGCCGCCGCACTCGTGCATTTCGCCGAATGTGATGTCGATATTGCCATCCTCGAAGTGGGTTTGGGTGGACGATTTGACGCCGCCAACGCGGTTGATGCGCCATTGGCGGTAATAACCCCCATCGGCCTGGACCATACCGACCGCCTGGGAAATGATTTGGGCTCGATCGCCCGGGAAAAAGCCGCTGTTGTGCGCCAGGGAGCTATGGTCATATGCGCCCGCCAGGAACCGGAAGCAATGGATGCTATCAATGAAATGCTGAATTCCGTAAAACCTGCCCGCATTCTGCAACCAATCGGCAATTCCGAGGTCGTATATGAGGACCATTTATTTCGCGTGAATATGCACATTGATAATATCGATTTGAGATGCATCCCCCTCGGTATCGGCGGAGCCTGCCAGGATGGCAACGCGCGAATCGCAATTGAAGCGGCATCGGCGCTGCGTGACCTTGGCTTGCCGGGTGACATTGATTACGACGTGAATTATGATTGCATCACGAAAGGCTTAACCTGCGCCCGTCTGCCCGGACGGTTCGAGATGATCGGGCAGAACCCGCTCATCGTTCTTGATGGCGCGCACAACCAGCCGGGAGCAAAGTGTTTGGCGTCCTCGATTGCCCTTGTGCCTGATGTAAAGTGGCATGCCGTCATCGGTATGAAAGTCGAAAAGGACGCCGGGGCTTTCATTCGTGAGATCAGTTCAGTCATTGATGTAATATACTTGTGCCCAATACCGGATATTAAGTCGTATAAACCTGACGTATTAGCCGGGCTGGCGAAGAGCGTCGGTATTAAGAACGAGCACATTCACGTCTTCGACAACCCGGGTGAGGCCTTCGGCCACGCGGTTGATGACGCGGGAAGCGGCGACGCCGTAATCATGACCGGATCGCTCTACCTCGTCGGGTATTTGCGAAAGATTTTACGTTCCGGTTTTGACGATACCGCCGTACGGGAGTAAGATATAGGTGCGGCATGAGGAGAGGTGAACACAGATGAACTTTACTCGGGGAATCATTATTCTGACAGTGTTGCTCCTGAGCGTCACGGTCAGTTTCTTCATGGGCAGGATACTTGGCGACGAGCTGATGTGGGAACAGCTCGAACCGTTTACCATCCCCGATGACGGCGCCGAGGCATCGGAAGTACCGCTCGCGGGCGGGTCCGGCTCCCCCGGTTACACTTACGAAGGCCCGACGGGCGACAGGTTCCCAACGACATGGGGGACGATAGATGCATCTTCGGAAGACGACTCCGGCACCGTATTGATCGAGCCGGTGGAATCTTCAGGCGGATCGGAAAATTCGGGCGAGGCCGGAATGTCGGATCTTTTCAGCCTCGATGAAGGAACTTCCGACGAGGGAGACTCCCAGCTTTTCAGGATACAGGTGGGCGTGTTCCAGAACAAGGACAATGGCGACAGCCTTGTTGCCGACCTCAGGAAGGAATCCTTCGCCGCCTATATACAGAAAGTTGTTTACGAGGCTGGAGATACAATGTGGAAAGTGTATGTCGGCCCGTTCAAGACCCTCGAGGCGGCACAGTCAGCCGCTGAAGAGCTTCGCGGCAGAAGCTACAAGTGCTATGTCCAGTAACCAGGGAAACAACAGCATCCATCAGTGAGGATAATCTATTTCCGATATGTACACGTTTTCCTGGTTCAGTCGATTCCAGCCCGCTAAAAACAGCGACGGGCTCGTTCGTGATGAAGGGAGCGGATTATGTACGACGAGAAAGATAATGGAAAGAGGAAATCGGTCTTCGACAAAAGCGGGCCGGTAAAGATCGGCATCGGTCAGAAAGGTGAAAAGCACCTTGGCGGGGAGTCGGGACAGACCGGATACACCCAGGGTGTCCCCTTCGAGGCTGAAAAATATGTCCACGAAGTTATAGGTGAGGACTCCCATGTTCCCACCAGTGATCCAAGCTATGTCCGGACCGACGTCGAGGTCCCGCATATGGGCGAGACCGAAACCGTCGAGCATGCACCCAAACCTATATCGAGACCCGTCAGACTCGAATCGAAACCGGTATTCCAGGGACGATGGAAGCCGACGATTAATTCCGGCGCGGTCATCGACCCCGCAGCCGATATTCGCGGGAACATAATTATCGGGAAAGATGTGCGGATAACCGCGGGGACCATCATCTCCGCCCACGATGAAGAACCGATAATCTTGAGTCCCGGATGCGCGATATTCGAGGGGGCCGTGCTGACGATCCTCCCTATCCGGGTGAAGGGGCAGAAGATATCCTCCCGCCTCGTCAAGGTTGAGGGACAGGAATACCCTCTGTACATCGGTGAAAACACCGTGATAGCACCACGCGCACAGTTGACCGGGCCATGCTATGTCGGTCACAAGTGCTTCATCGGCGCGGGAAGCCATATATTCTGGGCAAAAATCGGCAATGAATCGGTCATTGAACCCGGCGCATTCGTGATGAACGTCGAAATACCCCCCGGGCATTTCGTCCCGTCCGGGCTGCGGGTAACATCCAAGGATAACGTCAAGAACCTGCCCAAAATCACCGACCGCTACAGATTCCGGCGTCTCGCTGAAGAGATGCTCGAAGAAATCCGCTCAAGGTACTGAGACCAATTCTACTTGGCAAATATTTTTACATAAGCTGGG
>CBDVBS010000315.1:0-4955 GCA_965372275.1 uncultured bacterium
GTAAACCGCTGCACCTGTTCGGAGGATTCGGCGTGGTGTGCCTGATGGGCGGATTTGTGATATTGGCATACCTGACCGTTGTATGGTTCATGACCCATTCGATAGGCGGGCGTCCGTTGCTGCAATTCGGGATGCTGCTCATGATCCTCGGCATCCAGCTTATCTCGATCGGTCTCATCGGCGAGATGATCATCTTCAACCGTCCAAGAGGGGAACGGGAGTACCCGACCGCGTACACCCTTAATCATAATAAAGACAAGGAGACCTGCTAAACCGTGGCCCCTACCGCGATGGAGCCCGATGTCCGGGCGGTGGTGCTCAACTACGAGGGGGCCGAAGTGCTGGGCGAATGTCTTCGCAGCCTCTGCAAACAGGATTACCCGAATTTTCACATAACGGTTGTCGATAACGCGTCCACCGACGACTCCGATAAGATCGCCGAACAGATGGATGGGGTCGAGCTTATCCGTAATGAAACCAACCTTCTCTTTGCCGGGGGGAACAATGTCGGTATACGTCATGCCATCGAAGCCGGTGCCGATTACGTGGTGCTTATAAACAACGACACGGTATCCGACCCGGGACTCATCAGCGCGATGGTTGACGCGTTGCATGGATATGAAGGAGCCGGGATTGCCGGGCCTAAGATATATTATCACGAGAAACCCGATGTCATCTGGTCGGCGGGAGGGCTGATCGATTTCACGAAGGGATGGGTCAGGCATTGGGGAATACGCAGGCGTGACGAGGGTCAGTTCGATGAGATCACTGAAGTCGATTATGTGACCGGTTGCTGCCTTATGTTCTCACGCGAGGTTTTCAACTTCACACAGGGATTGGATGAGCGTTTCCCGATGTATTACGAGGACACCGATTTCTGCACAAGGGCACGTAAGACCGGGTTCAAGGTGATCTATGTTCCCGCCGGCAAAATGTGGCACAAGATTGGTTTCTCATCCGGCGGGGAGTTCGCTTGGAAGAAAGTCAAGCGGAGGCAGAAGGCGGGATTCAAGTTTTTCATGCGGCATTCCACGAAGGCGCAATTGTGGGTGATGCCCTTCTGGCAAGTCGTTGAATTCTTCCGTGTGGCGGGTATGCTTATTAAACAGAAGCTGACCGGGGGATAAATAGATTGACCGATGCGGTGAATGAAATACTGCTCATATCCTACTTCTTCCCCCCGCGTGGTGGTGTAGGGGTGCAGCGCGTCGTGAAATTCTGCCGCTACCTCCCGGAATTCGGTATCAAGCCGATTGTATTGACCCCAAAAAAACCGGATGGATCGTTCTTCGTCGATGAGGAACTCGCATCGGAATTGCCCGCCGATATCGAAGTACGCCGCTCATTCTCATTCGAGCCGTATCATATCTACCGTGCGCTCGGTGGGAAGCGGCGGCAGGATGAAGCCGATTTCAGACGCGGGTTGGATACATCCGGAAAAGGGCAGGGGTTTCTGCAGAGGATGTACTCGGCATTCCAGGCGGCGTTCCTGATTCCGGACCCCAAGATTGGCTGGCATCCATGGGCGGTAGCTGACGGGAAGAAGGTTATCCGTGAGCGTAACATCAAGGCGATACTGTCAACCAGTCCCGAAGCGACCGATCATGTCATCGGGCATACATTGTCCCGGAAATTCAACATACCTCACATCATGGATTTCCGTGACCCATGGACGATGTCGTTCTATTGCCCGGATCGACCGGCATTCGCGAAACGTCGTGACGAAGCCCTCGAACTCAGGTGCCTTCTGGACGCGAGCAGGATTGTAAGCGTGCAACAGAAATATATTGATGACTTCCTTGAGAAATATCCCCGGTTGCGGAAGGTGGCCGGCAAATTCAAGATCGTGCGGAATGGATTCGACCCCTCGGATTTCGAGGGTGTGGAACCGATCAGGGTGGATGGATTCAATATTGTTTATACGGGGAGCATTTCATACCCTCGCGACCCCGGGCCATTCTTCAAAGCATTCGCGGCTGCACGTGAAAATTCAGTGGAATTTGCAAAGGATGCCATATGCACATTCGTCGGTGAATTTGATACACGTACACGGGAATTGACCATCAAGCTCGGTCTTGACGGGGTCGTGGAATTCCTGCCGTATGCCGATCACCGAAGCGCGCTCGGTCATCAGACAGGCGCGGATGCATTGCTGCTTGTATCCGAAGGCTATGTTACCGCGAAGGCGTATGAATATCTCGGTGCCCACCGACCTGTGATTTGTTTGACCGAGGGAGAGGAACTCAGGCAGTTGATTGAGGAGACCGGTAGGGGTGAATGTTTCGGGCCCAACGACCGCGATGCAATGAAGGACTATCTGCTGAAATTGCATGGGCAGGGGAAGCAGACTCATTCCCCACCGGAGGATATCGGGCAGAAATTGAAACCATACACACGCCGTGAGCAGGCGAAGCAATTAGCGGAACTGATAGAGGATACCATCAGTGGATAGAGTATTCCGCGATAGTGTCATAACCATCAGTGCGAAGATACTGGTCGTTATCATCGGGCTTGTGAGCAGTGTGGTAATCGCGCGAGTACTCGGTCCCACATGGCGCGGATATTTCGCGCTGATAATGATCCCGCATGCATTGTTCCTGCGAGCGGCGCCGCTCGGGATCGACCGCGGGAATATTTACTACATCTCTAAGGAACCAGAACGTGCCGAGGATATCGCGACCAATTCCCTCTGGTCGGCGATCTTTATCGGCATAGTATGTTTCGTGCTGTTCGCCTTGTACGCAAGCACCGACCATTTCGCGGTATTCTCCAAGGGGTTGCATATAGGATTCTTCATCATAATTGCATCGATATTCCCCCTGATGCTCACATCGCTCTATTTGGACGCGATCATCTACGGGCGTGATCTCATCCTGATTCGCAACCTGAAGGAAGTTTTTCTGATCACCTTCCAGCTCGTGGTCATCCTTCTGGGATTTTTCGTGTTCCGCAAAGGGCTTGTCGTCCCCGTCGCAGGCGTCTTTTTCGCCGCCATCATCGGTTTTTTCATCTCGATGTACCTGGTTAACAGGCATGTCATCAAGCTGAAATTCAGGAAGTTCGACTGGGGATATCTGCGTAAGAAATTCGCGTTCGGATTCAAGAACCACATTGCGACTGCGTCCGTGATGCTTATCGTTATAGTGATCATCCTGATGGCGCCCTACAGGATCCCGTATGAATATCAATACCGCCAGATCAACCAGATCGCGTTTCTTGCCATGGCGGCCATGTTCTTCGAGCGTGGGATGATGCTTCCTCGCGCGATCGTATTTGCCCTCGTACCCAAGCTGACGGGCGCGAAAGTGAATGATGCCGCTGCAATGACGGCGAAGGTCAGCCGTTACAATGTTGTACTGACACTGATGTTGTTTCTTTTCTTGTTTTTCTTTATCAAGCCGATCGTAGTCCTTCTTTATGGAGAAGCGTTTGAACGTATAGCCATTCCGTTCCAGGCGCTCGTTCCCGGTGCGATATGCCTCAGCTTAGGTGAAGTCTGGGCGGCGGGATTATTCGCTCGCGGCAAAGCGAACGCGATTGTCATCGCGGGTGTACTCGGTCTGGTGACGGCGACCGTTTCAGGTTACTATTTGCTTGCATCGATGAAGATCTTCGGCGGCGGCGTGGCATGCAGCCTGGGGTTTTTCGTGTATGCACTTGTGTTATTGATAGCTTATGCTATTGATACACCGTTCAGGGGAAGGGATATGTTTGTCCTTGGCGGAGAGGATATAGCGGAGATAAGGTCTAAATTCGGCCACAAGAGAAATAATGACGGAGTGGATACATCCAAAACTTAAGAGGCCCGTGCGGATAACGTACGTTGCCGACGCGGCCAATCCGCATACGCGCAAGTGGGTGGATCACTTCACTTCGCTCGGATGCGAAACGAATATCGTGAGCTACCGCCCCGCCGATTATGACACTGTCGATGTCTTCGTGCACGGAATTGAGAAGCACTCCAAAATGCCGGTGGTGCGGCAGTTACAGACCCTCGCGGATTACGGGCGCACGAAATATGAACTCACCCGGCCGGATATTGTCCACGTGCATTATATATACAGGCATCGGTTCAATATTTTATTTGCCGGGATGAAGCGGCTGATCGTGAGCACGTGGGGTAAGGATGTCATCCCGGATGAGGATACGCTCGAAGGCGGGCAGTATGATTACTGGCGGTCATACATACTGAATCGGGCCACGAAGATTACCGCGACGAGTCGATTTCTCGCTGATGCCACGAGGCGTTTTTTGGCTGATCAATCGAAAGAGATACGGGTAATTCCGTTTGGCGTCGATATCGATTTCTTCAAACGTTCGTCCCCTCGTCCCGATGATCCCGAGCCATTGACCGTCTCGTTTATTAAACATTTGAAGAAGAAGTACGGTCCCCATGTGCTGATAAATGCATTCGCGAAGCTGCATCCATCAGGAAAAAATCTCAGGCTGATCCTTGCAGGCGAGGGGGAGATGGAGGATGAGCTTAAGGGAATGGTCAAGGAGCTGGGGATTGAGGGATCGGTTGAATTCGTCGGGCGTTTGGATCGGGATGGAGTGAGAGACCTTTTGGAACAGTCTGATGTTTTCGTGCAGCCGAGTATTTATCAGTCGGAATCGTTCGGCGTTGCAGCTGTTGAGGCGCAGGCGGTCGAAGTGCCGGTAGTGGCGACGAGGGTTGGGGGAGTGCCGGAAGTCGTACATGACGGCGAAGGCGGGTTCCTTGTTGAACCCGATGACGTGGACGACCTGGCGGATGCCATCGATAAACTTGTGAATGATGCATCCCTCCGCAAACGGATGGGCGAAACCGGCAGGAAGTGGGTTGAAGGTAAATACGACTGGAATATTAACGCGAAGCAGATGGAAGAGGTTTACCGGGAGGTGCTCGGTTGGTAAAGGACAGCCTTCAGACATTGCTCGCAAGGCTGTTTACCATCGTAGGGCGGTTTGTTTAC
>CBDVBS010000316.1:0-4955 GCA_965372275.1 uncultured bacterium
AAATCATTAAGAACATAGAGCCCACAATAGGCACATTCAGCATACTCCCGAACGAGTAATTCATCACCATCCCACCCCTTCTCTTCGTTAAGATAATCATAACCAATGACAATCATGTTACTGCATACAGGACACGGAGGCCCTTCAATGCCATTCTCCAAAAGATATTTGTGCTTTAAATTCAGAATTTCCATAGCAAGCCCTGAAGGATTTTCCTTAGTTCCATTAGTTGTTTCAAGCCATCTGATCTGGGTCGCTATCATATTGCGATTGAATCGAACAATAGGAACCCCAGCTTCATCAAAATATTCTTTGATTTGTTCAGCGTTATGCAACAAAGCATCATGCAGTTCTTCATCTTGGTTAGGCAGAAATTGTTTCAAGCTGTAACCCATTTCTTTAAGGAATTGGTTGAAGAATCTGATAATAGTACTACCAAGCATCATTTCGATCTGTATGAAGGAAGCGATAAATCCTCCGTGATAAATGGTGTTCCTTAAGTTATTTAAATCTCTAAGCATCGGTTCATAATTCGTTATACTTGTCAGCTTTAGTAGCTTGCATCGCTGTAAAAGTCGCGGGAAATTGCTCTCTTCAATTAGACTAATGTCTATACCAGTATCACTGATTCTAAGAAATTCCTTTAGAAGTTGTTCAATGCAATGATGGTAGAAAATTATTGAATCCTTATAGTTCAATATATCTGCTGAATCAAATAGTAAATGTGGTTTCGTTTTTAAATCACGAAATGTAAGATTCATTTCTAAATCATCAGATGAATAAACTGCGCCCCCCTCTCCCTTCTTGAGCTTTGTGAAACCTCGACGAGCTGGTCTTCTAAAAACATCGAAAAACTCGCGTTTTTTTTCATCTGGATTAATAAAATCATAATCATTGTATGCGGTAACATAGGCTTTTAGCCCTTTAATGAAGGAGTCTTTCGCGCTTTTAAGAACTGGTAGGTCGATTTTTACCACAGTGTTAATCTCCTTGCTCAAAGCTCCTGAGTTGCCCGATCACCCTTTCCCTGATTCCGGGATTTAATCCTCCTTCATTTCTGGGATGCATCAACTTCTCCCCAGAACATCATAATACATCATTCCATATTCTATTTAAACCTGGGTGTCTCATATCGGTTGTTTGCTGTGAAATCTTCAGTTAATTCACCTACAAACTTCGAAGACTCGTTTGTAGGCGGCACCCAGACCCGACAATCTATTCATCCATGTAACCCACGAATCCCATTTCGTGGGTTACATCCATATTTATCATCTCAGGGATTTTGCCAACTGAATCAGCTTCTTGAAACCCCTACGCATCTTCCAGTATTCAGTATATACAGGCGGTGTCCAGTTGTACTTAGCGCGAAGGTATATCTCAAGCGGTTCGGGGATAACCTCTCCCGAGTGAGACAATGCGGCGAAGGCAATCTGGGACGGCGTATGGTAACCCTCATCGATGACACCATGTTTCATAAGTATCTTCTCGACTTTATTCAGCCAGCCGCGTCCGCGTTTGATGATCAATCTCTTCCTGTACCCGGCCGGCCCGAGCACCACGAAGTACCCGACTTCGAACAGCATCAACGCCAGTGCGATAAGACCAAGCGTGCTTCCCCACCATATTGGATTGGCGAGCATCTTATCCACGAGCCATTCACGGTCGGTGTTGGCGAAGAAATTGTATGCGCTGATGCTTGAGCGTACGATGAGCCTTTGTGCCATGTAAAGCTTGGGTCTGATATGTTTGCGGTTATAACCGCCCGGGTTGAATACGTAGAGTTCTTCGATTGCGTTGTTCACCGACAGCGCGACGCCCCCGGTGCCCGCCAACCCGCGCTCATACCATGGTGTGGGTGGAGTCGGGTCGAATTCCACCCAACCGATATACGGGAAATAAACTTCCGCCCATGCATGGGCGTTTTTTTGTCGGACAACGAATCCGTTGAAGCTGTAATCGCCAGGGGAATATCCGGTAACCACCCTGCACGGGATACCCACCGAACGCGCCATAACGACGAATGAGGAGGCGAAATATTCGCAATGCCCCTGCTTCTTTTCCCACTCGAAGAGGAAGAAATATACCGCGTCGTAACCTTCCGGCACAACTGACGGCGGTTCGAGGGAATAGTGATAATTGTCGCGTAGATGTTCGATGATCTTCATTACCTGGTCGTACTGGGAAGGCGTGCCCCTGAGGAGACGCGCCGTGTACTCCTTGATCTTCGCGAACTGACCGGGATGATCATCCCAGGGCAGTTGGGTATACTTGTCGAGGAATTCACGACTTTGGAAATCCTCACGGCGATAGGTCTGCTTTGAGAGTATTTTGTGAGGATTAAGGAGCTTGTAGCTTTCAACTTCGTATGACTGCCCCTCCGGCAGAACATCGGATGCATCCGGGTAGCGAATATTGAATTCATTGTCGATGGTTATCTTTATCGGGTACGGGAGGGTCAACTGGTTCACCTGGTATCCGGAGAAAAGGTAATTCGTACGCGGCATCCCTTCGGCGATTGTGTATGTCTGTCGAATTATAGTCTTGTCCGCGGTAAGAGGATCGATTGTGAATTCGGTATATTTGGAAGCTTCCGAATTCAGCTCGACATTTCCCCTGCCAGTAGTCTTGTCCTCTTCTAAATATACGGTGTCGTAATTGTAATCCTCGTTCTGAACCCATCCGTAACCGGTGTATTCATCGAAGGCCCTGCCGCGATGGTAGGTTTCTACATTGGTCTTGACGATCATCACCGGCAGGGGATTGTTAAGGCTTGCAAGACGTCCCTGGGCTATGTTGAACTCCTCGGTAAAACCCGGATAGAGTGTCCCGCCTCCCCTGCCCGGGTTATTTCCATCGGGGGTTTCGAGAACATCATCGCTTATCGTCTCCCGCTTCGACTGGTTTAGCAGGGTTCCGCCGAAAGCCATTGAAAGATCGGACTGTTTCGCTTCATCGATACGGCGTTCGGCCTGGAAGAAAAAGAAACTGCATGCTATGAATGCGATGAGACCCAGCGTGAGGCTCGCTTTCAACCCGCTCACGAGATATGGCCATATTTCGCTCCATGATTTATTCGACAGTGGGGCATCGTCGGTGTAATCGGTCGGCCGGTATGTGAAGTGTAATGCTCTCCGGCCTTGCTTACGCACAAGCCTTGTCGACTCCTTCAGTTGCGACGTATATAGCGCGAATCCAAGCAGCACCATGAAAAAGAACAGGCTTATGACATAGGATGCGGAATAACTCGGCAGCGATGAAAACACCATCAGTGTAACCGACATCATCAATGGCATGAAAAAATCCCCGACCGTGAACAGCTTGTAACTCTTCATAACAAGGAGCAGGCATAGAAGTTCCGCCAACATTGTGCCCCATGTGTTGAAAACTCCCATTATACGGAATATATAAAATATCGAGACGGCCATGCTCAGGACATCGAGCGACTGGTTGATGACGACATACCATCGCTTTGAGATGGTGTAGGAAAAGATATATCCGAATATGAGCGAGGGAAGGAAGATAAATTTCAGCCATGAATTCTCAAAAACAAGAAACGTCGTGTTGATGGCAAGCGCGCACAGCGCGAAGTATGCACCGTAGATCAGGATGCTCGGCTTTACGGTGTCAGCTACCGCACCGGTGAATGCCCTGCTTATTTCTTTCGCGTGAACCGCCATAATTCAATGCGCAACATAAGGATATATCCGTCAGCCAACCCCCTATTAAGGAAAGACGAGTATCGACATACATTCGGTTCAAAATGGTAACCGGATGAAATCACTCCGGGGCGATACTCACTCTGCGGCCATCGATTGTCAGGCGTCCCGAGAGATGGAGTTTGATCGCTTCGGGGTATGCTATATGCTCTTCCTTGAGTATCTTAGCCGACATTTCATCCACGGTGCAGCCTTCGCCAACGGTCACCGCGCGTTGGATGATCACCGGCCCGGTGTCGCATCCCTCATCAACATAGTGCACCGTGCAGCCCGACACCTTGATGGCGTAATCCCATGCCTGCCGCTGCCCTTCCAGTCCCGGAAACGACGGAAGGAGTGAAGGATGAATGTTCAGGCAACGTCCATGGAACCGCTTCACGAATGATTTCGACAGGATACGCATGAAACCCGCGAGGCACACCACGTCAACGCCTGCTTCCTCAAGGGCGTCGGCGATGGCCATGTTGAATGCCTTGCGCTTTTCGAAATCTTCGCGGAGGATCACCCCTGTAGCTATCCCGGCATTCTTGGCACGTTCAAGTGCATATGCATCTGTTCTGTCGCTGATAACTAATGCAACCTCGGCATCGGGTATCCTGCCGTCCTTGCAAGCGTCCATGATTGCCTGCAGGTTGGTGCCCTGCCCCGATGCTAATACGCCGATCTTCTTCATCACGACCTCCCGCAATTGATAATTCCGCGTCGCTTTCTACTGTTCGGAATAATCATGATTCCATATTGAATTTTATCACAAGGATGCGTTTTGTACCCAACTGATAATATCCCGACATGGATAATTATCTATTGAACCAGGTACTATGAACCGTGTGCCACCGCTACTCCGCGTCTTCGTTTGGTGCCACACGGACAAGCGAGTCTTTGTATGGTGCCACAGACAAGCTCCGTGTGCCACGGGCAAGCGAGTCTTCGAGCTTGCCCGTGCCTTCTCACTCACTACCTTATACCTCCGGGTGGCATACATCCGGGTGTCACTGACAAGCGAGTCCTCGAAGTTTGTCAGTGTTATAAGTTGTCGCTCCCTGACGCTCGACTTTCGTCATT
Source organism: uncultured bacterium (assembly GCA_965372275.1). GTDB lineage: Bacteria > JAJVIF01 > JAJVIF01 > JAPKYR01 > CAZSPL01 > CBDVBS01. Next base: position 4,779 of record CBDVBS010000316.1, read on the forward strand.
AATTGACTTCATCCGACACGGCAAGTGTTGCGTAGGTGTCGTAGGGGTTACCCGGAGGGTCACCCTCCAGGTAAGGTGGTATTACAAGCCGGAGGGCGAGCCTCCGGCTCGCCCCTACAAGATGCTTATAGCATATGATGCGACTTTTGATTCGGCTGTTATAAGGCTGCCATGCGG
>CBDVBS010000317.1:0-4945 GCA_965372275.1 uncultured bacterium
AAAATGGGGGCGGGCACCGGATTTGAACCCCTTGAACAAGTGCCATTCGGGGCCGTCCCGTTTATTTTTGATTAAAATGATTAATTTGGGGAGTACTTAAGCCTACAACTGCATCATTTCACGCAGGAGGAAGACGGCACGTGAATGTACCTGGCACACACGTGACTCGCTCACCTTCATGATCTCGCCGATCTGTTTAAGGGTGAGTTGCTCGAAATAGTAGAGCGAGATGACAAGTCGTTCCTTCTCGGGGAGGTCATCGATCGCTCGCACCATGAGCTCGATCAGTTGGCTCTTCTCGGTTTCGTCGTGGGGATCAAGGTTGGCGGTATCGGCGAGGAATTCACCGAGGCTGCGCCCGACGCCTTCCTCATCATCGTACAATTCCTTCTCGAGGCTGATGAGATGCGAGGATGTCGCATTATGGATAGTATTGCTGAGTTCTTTCTCGGTAACACCCACGGCCTTGGCTACTTCTTTCTGTGTTGGAGTACGTTTGAGCTTGCCCCTGAGTTCCTCCGATGTGCGTTCGATTTCCAACGCTTTTTTCCTGAGTGGACGCGAGAGCCAGTCTTCCTTGCGCAGGTGATCGATGATGGATCCCTTGACGCGAATGGATGCATATGTTTCGAATTTGACTTCCCGCTTGGGATCAAACCTGTCGATGGCGTTCAAAAGGCCTATTACCCCTACGTTTTCGAGGTCCTCGCGGTCGATATGCGGCGGAAGGTTCATCGCGAGACGGCCGATTATGAAGCTGACCATAGGCATATAATGAGTGGCCAACTCCCTCCGGGCATCCTCATCGGATTCACCCAGAAAGGACTCCCATGCCTTTTTCAAATCGTTCTCGACCATCAGGGCGGCAGCGTGTTTCATCAAGACCATTTAACCCCTCTGCAAGAGAATTGTCAATGCGAGGGCTACTCCTAATATGATAAAAGCAAGGGGAAGCATGCCCATAAGAGAGCGTACCGATTCTTCCTTTTGGATTTCAATGCGGCGCAGGATGCTGTCCATCTCGTTTTCGCTGACTTTAATACGTACGGAACTCAAGGCGGTCGTGAGGATATAGATCCCCCGTCCCGCGAGGAGGGTGATCTTCTTCGTCCCCGATAATCCATCCCTGATGGACTGGATCTTACCCTTTATCGGGAACCATACCCCGCGCTTGTAAGCACCGAGCATCTTCGCTACCTCGATGGCGACCGAGGAGATGTCGATGATGTCACATATGATAGTATCCCCCACTTCGAGGTCTTCGACCGGCACTCCCTTATGCGGATCGATTATCAACCTGCCCCTGAGCCGCACCTTGAACGTCTCCGGTTTACGTGATTGCCGCTTTTCGGTACTGGTCTCGTCCAGCCCCTCATCCTCCGGATCTTTTTCCTTGAGAAGGAGCTTGAGGTTGTCATGCTGAAAGCCGTTCAGGAACTCGGCCGATATTTCAAGCTTGGTCGATTCGAGAAAGAGATCGTCGATTACGGGTTTTATCAGGTTGCTTACGGCATCCTTAAGGGGATCGTACTCCTGGATAGTGCCATTTTCATCGACCTCGGATGTCTTTTCCGCGCCTGTGGAGAATAATGTCTCAACCGATTCGCTATCCATGTTGAGAATCAGCGATTGCTTCAGAGAGAGCCATGTTGAATGACCACGGCTCTGCCTCGGTGGATAGAGAATTGCCTTTATGAAATCGAGGGGTGGGAAATACGGACTTATGTCTTCTATGTATTCAGAGCCGTCTATTGTAATCCCGATAAGATGCTCCGGCTCCGGTTCACCACGAGCTAAAAGTATCGACACGATCCCGCCGTGGAGGAGCGGGTTCTTTCCGATGAAACGCAGGTTTATAAGCAGGTGTTGTACGCGGTTAAGGGAAGCAACCCTCCTCGCCGCCTCTTCATCCCAACTCGCTGCGATGCAGCACGCATTGGCGGTATCCTCGGTAATACCAAACTCCGATGCCAAGGATTGCACCAGTTCATCTTTCTCTTCTTGTGTCAGCTCTTCGGGCATCCGCGTCCATCACCCGCTCGTACATCCAACTTTATGTTGCCGGCTGTTCACTTTCCACCGGCGGTGGTTCGGCCAGGGGAGGTATCCCGGCACCTTCATCGGTCGGCGGTGTAAGAAATTCGGCTGAGAACTCTCCACCGGGTTCCATGCCCGGCATTTCCATCACCTTGTTCGCCTCATCGATACGCTGCTGCCTTTCCTGGCGTTTCAATTCCTTCGCCAGCATTATGGAATCTATCTCCTTATCGAGCAGCTCAACCACGAACCGATGCATGTACGCGCCCGTGGCGTAGCCGATGATCCCGAAGATGATCCCGGCCCACAGTGCTTGTGTCAGCAGGTGCAGCGCTCCGTCCACACTTACAGGCGAACCCACCGTGAAGGTGGCCGCGAATCCGACCACCGCGCCGATGCCCATGGTCCTTTGCGCGATTGGGTTCATACTTATTTAACATCGACCGTAAGTATCGAACCTCCAATCAAATGATATGCAAAAAACCACCTACCGGACAAGGCGCCTTGCAAGGTACAACTTTCCTATCAACCCCATTTGACAATATCTATAATATAGTTTCGCCATTTCCGTCCCGATAGTTGCCGAAATAACGGATACGATGTAGTTCTGAGTCCCGTAGCCCGGCATCTCACTTGCCGGGTCTTATCTTAACTTCATGTAGTCTGGCATTCTGATGCCGGGTACAAATTCCTATTTCTACTGTCTGGCATTGACTCACGAATGTTAAAGCTGTAGGATTAACATCCGGATTTATAAGTGGTAGAAGGGGAAACCACTCTTAATTGATATTAACAGGTATAGGGAGGCAATCAGATGTTGAAGGCCGCTTATCTTTCACTAACCCTTGTGGTAACGGGGTTGCTCATATTCGGATGCTCCGACAATGGCGCTGATACCGCCACGACGCCAAATATCACCGACAATACGGCAAATTCCATTAACCACGATTCTCAAAGGATGCTATGGGGTGTATGGAACATCCAGTTCGACCCGGCGGAAATGACCGCAAGCATCAATCCCATTAGAAGCTGCCATGCTCATTACAACATTACCGATATGGTAACACCCCCCGCGTGCAACGACTGCCTTGAAATTGCCGTTAATTCCTTCGACCCGGTAACCCGAATAATGGATGTTGATGTGACACTACGTAATCCCTACCAAATCGCCGGGTACGATGTCAGAGGCATCCTGTACACGAACGATTATGGACACGAGTTGCGCAACGCCGATGATTGGACAAAGCTGTGGGACATCCCAAGCGGGGGGACAATCAATCCATTCAAGGCATTCGCCAAGGGTAAGGTCCTCCGTGAATTCGCAGGGGAGGAGGAACACACCGAGAACTACCGGGTGTATATCCCCAAGCCGCCTGCATATTTCGCCATCACCTTCGCCGTCGATGCATCCTGGCCCGGCAACTGCAAGGAGCCGTATGAAATATCAAACTTCGGGCAGGATACTATTTGCGACGAAACCGGGTCCACAGGAAACATCTACATCGACATATATGATTGGCAGAATGATGTCGATAAGGTAACACTTGTGGCCCCGGAGATAACAGGCGAGGACTTCACACCATTCACACACTTATTTGGGAGCTCATGGAGCTTAGAGCTAACCAACAATACCGGCGCTGAGGCAGGGGATTATGAAGTCAGGTTGATCGCGACTTCGGCCAATTCAGGCGACATCGCTCTCTACGACTTCGTTACCATTACAATCAGTGAAACTGGTGCGCCATCCATAACCGCCATCGACCCGGAGGAGGCCGAAGCCGGGAGTGATCTTACCGAGGTAACCATCACGGGTCTAAATTTTCTTGCGCCTGCCGAGGTAAAACTCTCGAAAGAATTGGCTGCGGATATCGTGGCCACAAACGTTGTCGTGGTTGATCCCGAAACCATAACCTGTGATATAGATATACCGCTCAATTCCGACATTGGTCTATACGATGTCGTTGTAACCAACGGAGACGCCAAAGTTGGCAAAGGCCTCCAGATGTTTGAGGTAGTAGGGCCAACGCCTACCGTTACCGGCATTGACCCGGAAGAAGAAGCAGCAGGACATGATTTAGAGGAAGTAACCATCACCGGCACAAAATTCCTCAGCCCTGCCGAAGTTAAGCTCACGAAAGCCTCATCCCCGGATATTGTAGCCACTAATGTCGTCGTGGTTGATCCACAAACCATAACCTGCGACATAAACATACCATTCGAAGCTGACCTTGGTCTGTATGATGTCGTTGTAACCAACTTCGGCGGCAAAATCGGCATGGGCGTACAGATGTTTGAGGTTCTCTGTCCCACTCCCTTAGTCGCAGGTATCGATCCTGATTCCGTCGAAGCCGGTAATGACTTAATCGATGTCGAGATCAGTGGGAACAAATTCTGGGGGCCTGGCGCACAAGTTAAGCTGGAGATGGCCGGCGAGCCGGACATCGTGGCCACGAATGTAGAGGTTGTAACTCCCGCAGCAATTACCTGCGATATATCAATCCCCATCAATGCCGAACCAGGTTTGTATGATGTAACAGTCATAAATGGCTGCGGTACCGAAAGCATCGGCGGGACGGAACTCTTCGAAGTCACTGTCAAGTACGGCTGGGCCCGCACCTGGGGTGGGTTTAATAGTGATTTTGGCCGGGGTGTCGCCGTGGATGATTATGGCAATGTCTATGTTACAGGTCATTTCCGTGGAACCGTCGACTTCGACCCAGGCCCGGATATGGATGAGCATACGTCGAATGGAGGTTGGGATGTTTTTATGGGTAAGTTTGATTCAAACGGGGATTTTCAGTGGGCCCGCACGTGGGGCGGCACGGGTATAGAATACTTAGCGGATTATGGGTTAGGAGTCACCGTTGATGATTGGGGCAATGTCTATGTCATAGGCAGCTTTTGGTTA
>CBDVBS010000318.1:0-4928 GCA_965372275.1 uncultured bacterium
ATGGCAACAACGATGGTTGTGTCGTCGTGGGCGGGCATGCCTTGTGCGTGCTCCGCCGCCGCCGCGAACAGGGCTTCCACGATTTCCTTCGAGGTTGTGTTTGAGTTTGAGCGGACCACTTTCTCCATTCCCGCGTAGCCGAACTGCTCTCCGAGCAGGTTCCTCGCTTCACACAGCCCGTCAGTGAAGAACACGATGATATCGTCCGGCTCGAACTTGACGTCCACCTGTTCGAACACGACTTCGTCAAGTATCCCGAGGGCCATTCCATCTGGGTCGATATACTCGAACCGATCCTCGGCCGTCCGGTAGATCATCACCGGGTGATGTCCCCCGGAACCTATCCTGAGTGTCCCGGGACCGAATATCCCGAACAGGGCGGTCAGGAACTTATCGGAAAAGAACTCCCTGGCGAGGATCGAGTTGACCTTCGACAGGAACATCTTCGGCTGATGGTCGTTCTCAAAAATGGACCGGAACGTTGTCATTGAAGCGCTCATAAGGAGTGCGGCGGGCATACCTTTTCCCGAAACATCGGCGATAGTTACACCGATCCAGTCATTATCAAGCGGGTAATAATCGAAGAAATCGCCGCCGACCTCCTTCGCGGGGTCGCTTCTGCCGTAGAAATCGAAACCCTTATGCTTCATTTCGCCCTGCGGCAGCAAGCCCATCTGTATATCACGGGCCACATTGAGCTGCTCTTCGAGCGACTGTCTTTCGTGATGCTCGTTGGAGTAGGTGCGGTAGCCGTATATCTGGTTGGATATCTGCTTGGCGAATATTCCGAGGAACTTGATTTCCTTTATCGAGTGGAACGGTTCGAGATTTCCCAGTAGTATGACCCCGGATAATGAGTCCCAGCACTGGAGCGGCACCGCTATAAGGCTTCTCAATGCATCGGTATCAAGCGGCCTGCCGCTCTCGTCGCTGACAACATCATCCCCGAAAATATGGATTTCGTGATCGTTCAGAACCATCTGGATAATATCTTTGCCGTCTGACGTCAACGAGGTGAAGAGTTCTTCGGATTCGCCTATCGAGCTGACTTCTTCGGGCTTGCCGTTTCCGTCGCATAGTACTATTGCGCCGCAGGTCGTGTTGCAGAGATCGAGCAGGATCAGCAGCACCTGCATGAGGTATGATCGAAGACCGCCGATGGCCATATTGGATATACCGGCGAGTTCACCAATAGACTGGAAAATCCGTCCGTCCCGTGAGAGCTTGGTCTCCAGGTCGTGGTACATAATGAAATTGGAGAAGATCAACGCGAGTTGACTCTGGAAGTCCGCGAGCACCTCGCGGTCCCAGTACTCGGGCGTGGCTTTCGCCGATGCCAATGTCAACCTGCCTCTCGTCACGTTGCGGAAATTGATATCGACACTGACACACTTGGAATCGAATGTGGCGTCATCGACATTACTGTTCTCTGAAAATATATGTTTCTTGCCCCAGGTGATAAGGTCCTTGAGGGATTCCACGCCCCATCCGGCATTAATAAGAAGCTGCTGGTTACGCCTGCGGAGCGCTTCGAACAATCCCTTGTCCACGGGGGATGAAACCAGGTTATATTCGGTTACGTAACTTGATTTCCAGATGAAGCTTACTATTTCACAATCGAATATGGTTGAGATCTGCTGAAGCAGACTTTTTGCGAAATAGTCCACTTCCTCAATATGCTTGCTCACACGGAACAACCGCAGCATCAGCCTGCTCGTTACGAAGTTCTCCTCGAATGCCTCCGCCAGGTCGGTCAGGATTGCCGCCTTCGTGGGCGTATCGACAGGTGGAGGTGCTTCCGGAGACGGCGCGAAGCTGAGCGAATCATCCTGACTCTCGATCGCGACGGCGATTTCCTTTGCCGACATCCGGGAGGGGAATACTCTGGCGAAGCTGCAAACCTTATCCGCCAGGGCCTTGAGCCTTTCGGTTGTAGGATCGCCCGTCCCGGCAGCTTTCTGCACGAGGAACTGCGGCGTCGTGGATGTGCGGACATCTTTTTTTAACCAGACCGAGGTCTTAAGTATGTCGCAGTCCTGGAGCCCGCTTTCAAGCAGGATCGCTCCGGGTTTCATCTCAAGCGCTCTTTGGATGACCTCGTACCCTGAATATGCCAACTGCGCTGAGTAACCTAAACGGTCCAGTTCTTCGCGGAGTTGGAGGGCGAGTCTTGAATCGGGTTCAATACCAAGGAGAATGATGCTCATGTTCCCCTCACGTCATTATGCTTTAGATAGATAGACACTGCTAATATAGTCGTTTTCAGGGGATGCCGAATTAGCAATATGTTTTAATATTCCTTAATCCGTTATGGATTTGTGCTTATATGATAGCCATGGAGGATGGTATTGGATAAATCCAATTAATGTTAATTGGATATGATTAAGAGTATTAATGCAGGTAAAAATATATCCGCTCATCGCGGACATATGGGAATCGGGAATATCGAAGTGTCACTATTTGATGTCACTTCTTTTTCCCCTTCTTGTCGGCTTCATCGCTTTTATCCTTAACTTTCCTCGAACCGATTCGCCCCTTGGATGGACGCTTCTTCCGTTTCTTTACGTATGTCTCTTCCCGTTTTTTGGCCTGGCGTTTCAGAAACGACGGGACGGTCGCCATCGCCGCGACGCATATCACCGACATTATCGCCCAGGTTGATACTATGTATGTCCTTGAGTCGTTGAGATGCTTTGCAAGTTCATCCGTTGTGTATTTACCTTGGAATTCCGAGCCATCGCTGCCTTTCTCCCCGTACACGCTGAAGGCATATACTCCCGATTCCTCATCAACCTGGAATCCGGATGGGCTCAGCAGGTAGACCATCGTCCACAGCGGGATCGAGTAGATGATGAACGCCAGTATTATCGCGATTATGCTGAATTGATACGCGCTTAATTTCTTCTTGCGCTTCTCGCCATACTGGAACATCGCGATGATCAGGCAGGCGACCATCAATGCGAGGAACGAGAAGAACGCCGCATTGCATGTGCAGCCGGGGAAATACTGCTTGGGGTCGGCAAGCATGGTATTGGTCGGGTTTACAGCGAGTGCCGGAACCGCGAGGGCAAGCAGCAGTGAAGAGCCGGTGACGCCGTAGAGCAAGCCCCTGGATTTTAATGACCTTATTCTGTCGTTGAGTGCCTCGTTCATCTGGACCATCCGGAATACATATCTACGTTGAGTTATGTTTCGGCGTTGTCGTTTACATACATCGCGCGAGCATCGGCGATCTTATCCATCACGAATTTTGCCGTTTCACGTATCATCGGGCGGTTGGTCAGGTCGCATTGCTCTTCCGTCAGCTCAAAAGGCTCCCCGGTGTAAACCTTGATGGGATGGAATTTCACTCCCTTAGCCCCCGTCGGCAGGCTTTGGAAAGTGCCGTCTATATACACCGGGAGCAATGGTGCCCTTACCTGCGCGGCGATCACAACCACACCCGATCTGCCACGACCGAACTCCCCGTCCTTAGACCTGGTTCCCTCGGGGAACATCCCCAGGCAAGCACCATTCCGGGTATCCTCGATAGCGCTGTCTATTGCCATCCGGCCCCCGCCGCCACGCTCGACGGCAATTGAACCGATGCTTGTAAGATACCAACTGAGGAATTTACCCTTCCAAAGCTCTCTTTTGGCCATGAACCGTAAGCGCCTGAACCGGTATGCTACCGCAATCAGTGGTGGGTCAAAGTGGGAACAATGGTTGGCAACTATGATCAACGGGCCTTTGGGCGGGCAGAGTTCACGACCGTATACCCTGAACTTGTGGAAAAGCCGGAAGTAGGCGCGGAACAGGTTGCACCCGACTGTGTATGAAAATGGACGTGGTTCAAATCGCACGGAACGATTTTAGCATATTTATGGAAATCTTTTCCGTCCCGCGCCGGGATTCGGGATAGATGGATAATCAACCGGCAGTCCCTCTGTAAAAAGCATTTGTAATTGCCGGGAAGCAAATTCATAGGGAAAATTAATCATTATTAGCTATACAGTGTGGCACGGCCTGGGCGAGTCTTCGAGCCCTGGCCGTGGTCTGTATTTTAAGCATCAATGCCACAGCCAGCCTTCGAGGACTCAGGCAGGCCGTGCCACCCGGCATCATAGCCAAAAATGACTAATAAGTAGTATCACGTGTGCCACCGCTACTGACCGTCTTCGGGCATAGCGGTGTCTTGTTTTGAACGCTAACCTTTCATAACCGCATAAACTTGTTCAAGGGTCGTCGCGAGGACTTCGTCTATACGCGACTGGGTTTCCTCCACTGAAGCCTCAGCGTTCCTGGCGAACTCCTCATCTTTAATGTAGGGCAGGTTGATCCGCACATTCAGAAGCGCGCCTTTCGAGCAGGCCGCGGCGTTGATCGCCGCAAGGCCGAGGTCGCTGACGAGCATCGGGTTGGTTATCGGGATCAGGCCGTCTATCGTGTCGAGCAGCTTCCTGCCGAGTATCATGGCAGCCATAGGTTCCGATGCCGCGGCCTTGTAGCCTTCCTGGAGTTTCATCCTGCGTTCCTTTTTCTCATCCTTGGTCGATTTGGCCAATTTAAAGCAGGACATCAGTGAATCGAAAGCATCGGCGTCACGTTTCATCCCGTCGAGCATATTGTCCCTCGCTTGCACGGCGTCATCGAGGGCTTTCTTGAGTGCGTCCTCGTGGACGGCAAAGTCTTCCTTGCCGACGGTCAGGTTGATAACCATGCTGATCAGCGACGCGGCACAAGCGCCGTTCAAAGCGGCAACCGCACCGCCGCCGGGTATGTGCGCCTTCGACGACAACTCTTCGGCGAACTGTTTGATGGTCTTTTCTTGCATGAGGCCTCCGAAATATTTGGTGCTGATATTATAGCGAAAAAATCGGGAAAGGTAGCGGGAAAGGTAGCTGCTATCAATGGCACTAACTTAAGCTAAAATTGGAAAAGTGTCTCCT
>CBDVBS010000319.1:0-4920 GCA_965372275.1 uncultured bacterium
GCTTATGGATCTCATCGGGGGTCATGAACTGAACAGTATCAATTCCCGCTGCGATCTGTATCTCATTTGCCTCTTTTTGCAGGGCAAGCTCTTCCTCGGTGACGCAGACAAAAAGGTAGCCCTTCTGGTCGAACAGAATATCGGCCCCGACTTCCTCACCGAGTTTCTCGAATATCTCTTCGCTCAAAAGCGACATACGGCAGTTTATATCCGATGAAAACTGCGTCCTCACGCCCCCGGCGCATTTACCCGTCGCCTGGGCCGAGTTGAACTTCTCGCGCTCGATCACCAGCACATCGCTTAAACCCTTTTTCGCGAGATTATATGCGATCGCACAACCGGATATCCCTCCGCCAAGAATGACAACTTTCGCTTTGTCGATCATACAGCTCCTCCGTAACATCGGCACCCGTCCTGCGGGATGGCTATATTACCACCCGCCAAAAAATCGGGCAACATCGGGGGATATGCCCGCGACTGGATGTCATCGATTATCGTAGGGGCGAGCCGGAGGCTCGCCCTCCGTCTTAAAATGCTCCCTGCCCGGAGGGTGACCCTCCGGGTAATCCCTACAAAATACCCGCTACATTATCCAGCCCGTTACAAAACCTGCATCCTATCGGGACAAAGGCATTACGACAAATCCCGGTTCGCTTGGTATAATAGTGCGGCAATGAAGCGCATTGCAATAATAATTCTCCTTCCCGCCATCGCGGTTACCGTTGGCATAGCCGTCGCTTATGCCGCTTCCGGCGGACATCTGAGGGCATCGCGCGTTATCTACGACGCCGGTGACACGTCGAGCACGTTGACATTCGAAAACGATGTCTCGTTCGATTACGCGGGTTACCATTTCTCCGCCGGATCGGCTGAGATCGAAATTGTCAGACCGGAGGCGGACGAACTTGAAACCGATCTGAAGAAAGCTCATTTCAGCGGCGGTGTACGGGTGACCACCTCAACCGGCGGAATTGCGTCGGCACACACACTGACCATGCGTAAATCGGGCGCCAACTACGAACTCACCGGATCGATCACCTATACCGAAGGTGATTTGCAGGTTAAGGCAAACAGGGTCTCCTTCGATAAAGTCGGAAATACGCTGAGGGCATCGGGCAATGTCGAAGCCATATACAACAGCCCGAGGGGCGTGAAAGGCGAGGATGGCCGGATGCATCCGCTCGTCTTCAAAGGAGACGGCCTCATATTCAACCGCACTAACGGCACCATTAAAAATACCGGCGATGCAAGACCGTCGGTTGTATTCGACGGATTCACCTTCACTGCGGGCGGCCTGGAAATGACACTGACCGATGAAGGACTCATGGAATTAGCGGCGGCAGAAGATATCACCGTCGAGGGACAGGGAATCGTGGTATCGGGTGTAAACGCTGAGTATAAGGCACAAACAGGTGAATTGAGAATTTGGGGCGATGTGAAATATACACGTGACTCGGATGAATTCTCAGCGGAGGATGTTATCTGGTATATTAGCGAGGATAATAATCGCATAAACGTGATAGGCGGAAGCGGAACCATCGGCGTCGGCCAGGAAGAAGAACTTGAAACTGAATTCGATTAGTGAGAAAAAACATTCCTTATAATCCGTTGTGTGGGGCAGGCTTTCCAGCCTGCCGGATGAAATTGTTTAAAGGATAATGAATGGTTAAGAAAATCAATGGAATGCAGATCGGGGACAACACCCTCGAAGCGCGCGGGTTGGTCAAAATTTACCGCCACCGGAAGGTGGTGAATGATGTCGACCTCACCGTTGAGCGCGGGAAGATCGTCGGTCTCCTCGGACCCAACGGCGCCGGGAAGACCACCAGCTTCTATATGATGGTCGGCCTCGTGAAGCCCAACAAGGGACGTATCTTCCTCAACGGCAGGGAAATCACAAAACTTCCCATCTACCAGCGCTCACGCCTCGGCCTTGGCTACCTTGCCCAGGAACCGAGCATATTCCGGAAGTTAACGGTCGAAGAAAATCTTCTTCTCATTCTCGAAGCACGCGGCGTTCCGTTCAAGGAGCGCATCGAAACCACCGAGACATTGATGAAAGAACTCGACCTCGTGCGCCTGCGTAAATCGATCGGCGCAACACTCTCAGGCGGTGAGCGAAGGCGAGTCGAGATCGCGCGTTCGTTGGCAGGCAAACCAGACTTTATCCTCCTCGATGAACCGTTCACGGGTGTTGATCCGATCGCAATCCAGGATATCCAGACTATCATCCTGCGTCTGAAAAAACGAAATTATGGGATTCTCATCACCGACCATTCGGTAAGGGACATTTTAGCGGTAAGCGACTGGGTTTATGTAATGCACGAGGGTAAACTGCTCGAATCAGGCCCCGCCAAACAGATTGCCAACAGCGAGATCGCCAAGAAATATTACCTCGGCGAACGCTTCAGGGCGGATGAAACCCTGTTTGATGTCCTCAGTGAAATGGGTGAGGATGAACCCCAAAAGGGGGAAAAGGATGATACAGAAGTAGTTGAAGATGCTGTGGAAGTAACGGATTCGGAAGACAATAGTAACGATTCTCAGGAGATCGAGGAGGATATCGATGACCAGCTCGATGAAATGCTGGGCAAAAAATAAGAGGTAAAATACGCTTTTACGGTAAAGGAATATTGACCGTGGCCTATAAATATAGTAGAATCCATTTATAATCTGATTGCGTAAAATGATCGCTTGGTGGCGATTTTATATTGTTAACGTAGTGCCGATTGGAGTTTTCGTAGGAGTTTAGTTAGATGAACAGATGCGAGTACTGCGGTGAACCGTACACACCAGGGGTAGGATGCACAAACAAAGAATGTCCACAACGCTATGCTTATCATCTGCGTTGCACCTGCGGCGCCCCGATGTACGAGCGTGGTAACGGCGGAGACCCCAACAAGAGGACATACTACTGCAAGGACTGCAAGATGTATGTTTTCCTCACCCTCAACGGCGAGATCGAAGCCTTCTACTGCACCAATGATGGCTGCCTCCATAAAGGCAAACCGGCCGACTACAGCTTCCTCGCTCCGCTGAATACTCATCATTTCAACTGCCCGAAATGCGGAACGGCCTACCGCATCAGGAAGGTCAATATCGAGCAGTGGTTGAGTATGCTGGAACGGGTCTGAGTCCTCCCATAGTCAGTGCAACTTAATAAAATCCTGCTTTTCATCAGGATGACTTTGTCATTGAATTGATTCATAGGGGAAACTAATGGATTTTAGCTATCTGATATCCTTTCTTCTTCCCCCTCCGTCCACGGGGGGGGGTTAGGGGGGGGATTTGGGGTGTTCTATGAGTGTCTTTGATTCGTTCGATGTTAGCTAAAAATGATTAATAACTACTATAGATTCTTCACCCACCATCCGGGTGCCGCCTACAAACGAGTCTTCGAAGTTTGTAGGTGACCACAGGTGCTACAAGAATCATCAATGGATAGGACTAATCTTGGTGATGGCGAGTTCGGCAGCCGCTCTTATCTCAGGTGTCAACAGGATATTATCAGCAAGATCCTGAAGCATGGGAAGGGAGGAATCCGCGTAAGAACCAAGCTCGGCAATCGCTTCGATTGCGTGGATTCGTATTTGCTGGTCATCATCTCCCAACCCCTGGATGAGCACGTACAACGCATCCACGTTACCCGGGTCAATTGACGCGATTGCATATGCCACGGCAATATAGACTCTCTTCTTATGCAATTCCACTGACTTGGACCTCATACCCATTGGCTGGTCCGTCAGTTTCCCCCTCTTGTTACGCAACGGCGCGCGGCGCAAAATTTCCCTGAGCGTCGGCAATGCATCTGAGGCTTTCGGGCCGAGACGCGCCAGCTCCACCGCGGAGAGCGATTGCAGGATGGGATCGTCATTGTCCATCAATTCAAGAAGGAGGGGAATTGTTTTGGCGATATAGTTCTCATCCACACGGTTGAGCGCTCGCGCCGCATTCAACCGCGACCAGTCACCGCGTTCGAGCAGGCCCAGCAGTGTCGGTACCGCATCGATAGCAGCAGCACCGACCTTGCCGATTGCATCCAAAGCAACCATCTGAACCTGCGGCGACGAATCTTCAAGGGCCTCAATCAATGTGTCCATAATTTCCGCACTGGGATTTATCTCGCCGAGAGCATAAATCGCCGCCTTACGCACATACAAATTCTCATCATCATACAATTCAATCAGATGCGGCACTGCATTACTCGCAATAGGACCGATATTGGCAAGTGCATACGCTGCGTGCATCGGCCTGTCAGGATCATCGGAGTTGATAACGTTAATGAGTGCCGTCACAACACCGGGGACTTCGCCAAAATCACCAAGCGCGTGAAAGGCGGCGCTATAGACCTGCTGTGATTCATCCCCAATAGCACCAACCAGGGTTTCCGCAACTCCTGGATAATCATGTAGATTCCTGAGATTTAATATAGCTGTACCGCGTAACTGAGAATCCACATCCTTGTCTTCAATCATTTCTATCAACATCGGTATCGCCGGTTCCGCAATATCCCCAAAATCACCAATAGCCGCCACGGCCATTAAACGCACCCCGGAATTCTCATCATCCAATGCATCGAGCACAATTTCGAATATTTCCCGCTCCTGGCTGATTGCCACAAGCGAGTTGATAATAACCGGCCTCAAATTTTCCCCACCTTTTTCATATAACTCTAATAGCGCGGGAATCGCATCGACGGCACGGGGGCCGAAATCGCGAAATGTGTCGATTATCAAACGCTGGATATACTCATCCCCATCACCAAGCCCCCCGATTAGAACTGCAACCACTTCCGGTTCAGGTCCGATTTCCTCCAAAGCATAAACCGCGACGCACCTCACCTTGTGATGTCTGTCTTTCAAAGCTCCCGCCAGCGCGTCAATTACACCCGGTTCATTACCTATCTTGCCAAGTGCCCTG
>CBDVBS010000320.1:0-4908 GCA_965372275.1 uncultured bacterium
CCTGCGATACCCAGCTTGCTGTATAAACGAGTTGATTTATAAGATTGGTATAAGAGACTCTGAATAGCGGGAGTTTCCCCGAAGTTCAAAAAAGCTTCGCCGTATGATACATTTGCCGGGATTGATCAGGATAATATCGCGATGCAGATAGACCTTAGATATCAAAATTTCTTATCCCTTCTCGATGCGGTATTCAGTCTGTACCGGCGCAACTTCACGCTGTTCTTCTGGATAACCGCGGCGTTCCTGCTTATACCGAACCTTGTGTTGCAGATAGTCAGCGTTCATGTGTTCGGCGCAAGCGACCTGTCGAGCAGAATGGGCGACATGCTGAACCTGATAGAACCCACCCAGGTGGAGAAACTCAGTTTTGAAGAAATGGAGAGATTCAAGAATATAGCTCTCTATGTGCTCCCCGTTAACATCCTCGTGATGGTTCTGAAAGCCATGTGGTACGGCGTACTGATAAACGCAATTCACAAGAATGCTGTTGGTTCCGGCTGCGGTTTCACCGAAGCTTTCCGAATAGGCCGAAGTAAATATCTCAGGCTGATCCTCGGCATGATCATTCTGTCCGTCCTCGGCGGAATTGTAATGTCACCACTGATTATCGGTATGTTAGCGGCGATTGGTATGGGTGGGACACTGACATGCATTTCAATGTCAGCCTGCGCTTTATCAGGTTTTGTAATCGTGGTGGGGGTTTTCGGAGCGATACTTCTGAGTGTTTTCTACCCGGCAATCGTAACAGAGGACAGGGGACCGATCGAGGCGTTGATCCGCTCCGCGAGGTTGATATGGGGTTCATGGTGGAGGGCATTCGGGATAGTTGCGGTGATAATAGTAATAAATAACATAATCTATACGATCTCTGAATTTGGCTTCACTACCCTGAATTCTGTTGCTGTTTCCCTGAATCCCGGATATGAGATATTCGGCGATACCGTTTTCGCGACAGGCATGGCGCTTGTACAGATATTCACATTACCTATTCTCGTACTCGCCCAGACTGTTCTTTTTTATGACCTGAAAACGAGAAGGGAAGCCTTTGACCTTGAAGTAATGATAAAGGGATTTTAGCCTTCCGGTTTGACAAATCCGGTTTTTTCCTTAATCATTCCCCATCGTTTAGCAAAGGGTGGGGTGAAATGTTGATTAATGATTAAGTCAATTGGCAAAAATGAATCAGGAATCCTGCTGGAGTTGAACAAGATAAACTCCTTCCGTTCGCAATTTACAAAGCTGCGGGATGCCTTCGATTCACTCGACGAACTTTCTAAGGCATCCCCTCAACGGTTGGCGGCGGTTAAGGACCTGCCGAAACGCTCAGCCGATATTCTGTCCGGGAAACTACCTTCCATTGAACCGGGACTTGAATTGGAGAAGGTTCGCAAAGCGGGGTTTGAGTTTATTACATGCTTCGATGAGAATTACCCCGAAAAGCTCTGGGAACTTCATCAACCCCCCCCGGTTCTCTACATCAGCGGCGAGATGAAATTAACATATAACATGAGTATTTCAATCGTTGGGTCGCGATCAACTTCCCAGCAGGGAATCGGTATAGCCAACAAGTTGTCCTATGAACTTACATCAGCCGGGTTCTGCATTGTATCCGGCGGCGCGCGTGGAATCGACTCCGCGGCCCATAAAGCGGCATTGGAAGCGGGTGGCAGGACAATAGCAGTCATGGCCTGCGGACTGGATAATCCGTATCCCCCGGAGAATGATAAGCTGTTCGACAGGATCTCCGGCTCAGGGGCGATCATCTCGGAATTCCCACTGGGTACCGTTCCCGAGAAATTCAATTTCCCGACACGCAACAGGATCATCGCCGCGCTCACGAGAGGCACGTTGGTAATCGAGGCCGGTGACAAGTCCGGAGCGCTTATCACCGCCGAGCATGCACTCGAACTGGGGAGGGATGTATTCGCCGTGCCGGGACGTCCCACCGATATGTCCTCACGCGGCGCAAATAAGCTCATACGTGACGGGGCGTTTTTGGTGATGTCGATCTCCGACATATTCGAGCGGTTCGGTCTCATCCTTGCCCATCAACCCGAAGGGGCACGGAAGATCGATACGTCATCCCTAACAGACGAAGAACGCCTTCTCTATGACGAGATAAGTCTTGACCCGGTTATCGTGGACGACCTGGCAAGGAGTATGGGTAAGGATGTGACTGAACTTATGGAACCGTTAATATCTCTTCAGTTGAAAGGCCTGATAAGGGAAATGCCGGGGAAAAGTTATATGCGAACGGTGTGAGCAGGGTCATTTTTCAGTGGCATTAGCTTATATTAGGAATATATAAGAGCAATATTTTTAGTTGAACCGGTTTCATCGGAAATCGGCCAAGGTGAGAAAATGAGTAAGTCTTTAGTTATAGTTGAGTCAAAGGCCAAGGCCAAGACAATCGGTAAGTACCTGGGTAAGAACTACCTGGTCAAAGCCTGTCTCGGTCATATTCGAGACCTCCCGAAATGGTCATTCGGCGTGGATGTGAAGGCTGATTTCAAGCCTTCCTACCAGATAAGCCGTGAGCGCAAGGAAATTGTCCAGGATATCAAGGACGCCGCGAAGAAAGCCGACGAAATCCTGATAGCAACCGACCCTGACCGCGAAGGCGAAGCCATTGCATGGCATATCCATCACATCCTGAAAAAGAAGAATGTGAAGCGTATCGAATTCAACGAGATTACACGCAAGGCCGTGAAGGAAGCCATTAAGCATCCGAGGGAGATCGACCAGCTCAAGGTTAACGCCCAGCAGGCGCGGCGTATACTCGATCGTATCGTCGGCTACAACCTGAGCCCTTTCCTGTGGCGTGAAATCCAATCGGGTCTGTCCGCGGGCAGGGTGCAGTCCGTTGCACTGAAATTGATCTGCGACAGGGAAGACGAGGTTGAAGCGTTCGTGCCGCAGGAATACTGGACCATCACCGCCGATCTCAGGAAGCAGGGCGACGATCGTGCATTTCAGCTTCTCCTTGCCCGTGAGAATGGCGAGAAGGCCGAGATACCGAATGGCGATGAATGCCAGAAACGTCTGAAGGAACTTGAAGGCGCTGAATATATCGTTTCCGGAATTCAGAGAAAAGAGATAAAGAAGAGACCGGCACCGCCGTTTATAACATCATCCCTGCAGATTGAAGGATCGAAAAGGCTGAGGTTTACCGCGAGACGTACCATGCAGGTTGCCCAGCAGCTCTATGAAGGTCTCGAAGTCGGCGGCAAGGGCCCGGCCGGACTTATCACCTATATGCGAACCGATTCCTACCGTATCGCCGATGAAGCCATAAGCCAGGTGAGGACATTTATCAAGGGCGAGTGCGGCGCGGAATACCTTCCCCCGACCAAGAATGAATATAAAGCGAAGAAACGTGCCCAGGATGCTCACGAAGCGATACGTCCAACGGACGTCAACCTGAAACCCGATGATATCCGTGATTACCTTAACGACGATCAGTTCAAACTCTACCTGTTGATATGGCAGCGCTTCGTCGCGTCGCAGATGGTTCCCGGCATTGATGATCAGAGGGTCGTCGAGGTTTCAGCGGGCCGGTTCACTTTCCGTGGCGCGCTTACAACAGTACGTTTCGACGGTTTCCGCAAGATATACAGGGAGGCGAAGGATAACGGTAACAACGAGAAGTACCTTCCTGAAATGACCGAGGGAGAGAAGCTCCTGCTTGACAAGCTCATTGACGAGCAGCATTTCACCAAACCCCCGCCGCGTTACACCACCGCGAGCCTTGTTAAAACCCTCGAGGATTTGGGGGTCGGCAGGCCGTCCACCTACGCCCCGACAATCGCCACTATCCAGGATAAGAGGAAGTATGTCGTACGTGAGAACAGCGCGTTCCGTCCTTCGGACCTCGGACGCCAGGTGAACAAGCTGATGGTGACAAAATTCGCGGACATCATCAACGAAGGTTTCACCGCGGAAGTCGAGGAGAACCTCGACAAAATACAGGAAGGGGTAGAGGAATGGAAGGATATCATCAGGGAATTCTACGAGCCGTTCAAAGAGGCCTTCCAGCGCGCACTCGGACAGAAATGTCCCAAGTGCGGATCCGATATTGAAATAAAGTCGGGACGTTTCGGCGCGTTCTTCGCCTGTTCAGGATATCCAGAATGCACTTTCCGTGAATCGATAGTCAAGGGCGAAGAAGAGGAGACCGATGAGGAATGCCCCGAGTGCTCGAAGAAATTAGTCATGAAAACCGGACGCTACGGTCGTTTTTACGCCTGTTCCGGATTCCCCGACTGTAAATATACAAGGAGTATTCCCAAGGAAGGGGAGTCCAGTGAGCCGCGTGAAATTGAATACGGTCCCGAGCCATGCCCGGAATGCAACTCACGCACTATCCTAAGACGCTCGAAGATGGGTCGTTTCTATGGATGCGAGAAATATCCGAAATGCAAAGGCACCATCCCGTACAAGATCGGCATGAAATGTCCTGAGGAAGGTTGCGACGGGGATGTCATCGAACGTAAATCCCGTAAGAACAAGCTCTTCTACGCCTGCTCCCGTTATCCCGCCTGCGAATATACATCCTTCGTGAACCCATTATATAAAAAGGATGATAAGGATAAGCAGGATGGGGAAGATAAGCAGGATGGGACTGAAGTCGCTGTAAAAACGGAAGTAGAAAAAGCAAAGACAGAAGAAACAGCGACAGAAAATGCAGAGCCAGAAAAAACGGAAACAGAAAAGCTTGAAACAGAAACAACTGAATAAAGAGCGATAATTAATTCTGATCACGTAGCCCGGCAATCCCTTGCCGGGTTTTCCCTTTGTTGCTGTAAGTACCAGCGGTCCGGTGTTTCGGTAACGTGTTGGCGAAACATTAAGTGTTGTACTGGTTGGGGCACAAAGTACCCGAACACCAAATCTGAGAAAGGTCGT
>CBDVBS010000321.1:0-4902 GCA_965372275.1 uncultured bacterium
GGGGCGAGCGTTAGCGGGGATATTAGATTCTCATCACCCCAGCGTTCGACTGTGCTGCGTGTATGGCACGCCGATTCGGGGACGCGGATCGTCAATGATATCTTCACCAATGACACGACCCACGATTTCACTGTTCCCATCTCGTTGAATAATGCGCCGGGGGGGACATACTACGCGCGTGTGTTCTACTGGTCGGAGGCGGCGTTTGACCATGAATATACTTTAACTTTGAATTTAACTATAGGCGGAGTGTCGCAGTGTGAGCCGGACGTGAATGAAACGACATCCACGGCGGGGGAGGCTGCATGGGGTAGCAGTGTATCCGACTGGATATGCGCGGATGATACGATAGATATGTGGCATTTCACGATCACGGATCCCGATACCGAGGGTTTCGGTACGATCAGCCTTGATGCCGATCCGGGTGAAGTGACTTACAACTTTTACGACAGCAACGGCGTTCTTTTAGAGACGTATCCCACGACTAACGGGGAGTATGAACATAACCTTGGCTGGCAGGGAACACCGACTCCCGCCGGGGAATATTATATCGGCGTAACTCACCTGGCCGGTGAATCAGGCGAACATTCATATACGCTGGGTCTTGCGGCATTCCGTCAGCTATATTTCCATGATGTTCTTGAATACGGTCGTTTAGATGCGATATCGTTTTCAATGCAAATCGCACCGTGGCCGAGCCTGTGGGGTACGCCGCGGAATTCAAACAATTCGACGTTCAGCGGTGCGGGGAGTGAAGCGGTCGAATGTTCGACCTTCAATTTGCGTAACGATCTCGGTATCGCGGATGATACCTCTTACCACGGCTTCAGGGAAATTGTACTCGGTCCTGATAACAGGGCATATTTCAAGGATCAGGGAACCCATATCCTTTATGCGTGGGATTTGATGGACGGTTACCAGTGGGAATTCCCGCTCGCCCAGACGATGGATCAGTCATTCTGCCTCGACAGCATTGGTAATATTTACTGCTTAGGCTTAGACGGGGTGCGGTTGTACAAGCTCGCCCCAAGTGGTGAGGTCATCTGGAGCAAGCACATAAAACTTTCCAACGGTTCCCAAACCATTTTATGGCCTGTCGGAGATGTTGTATGCGTGACCGACGCGGATTATGAAAAAGTTTTTATGTTCCTGTTCTCAAAGCAGGGGCACGAGATCATATGCCGTGAAAAGATCATTACAGCCGATGCGCATAAGTTTGACGGGGTCGGCATGGGTAAGGACGGCAGTATTTATTTTTACACGCGGCACGAGTTAATCAAATATAACAAGGACGGCACCAGGGAATGGTCGCGCAGCTATGCTTTCCCGTCGCGGTGGCAATTCCGGAAGGGGAAACCGTTGATCGGCGAGGACGGCA
Source organism: uncultured bacterium (assembly GCA_965372275.1). Classification (GTDB taxonomy): domain Bacteria; phylum JAJVIF01; class JAJVIF01; order JAPKYR01; family CAZSPL01; genus CBDVBS01. Next base: position 1,379 of record CBDVBS010000321.1, read on the forward strand.
GGATATTTGTCTATCTCTCGAACAATTACACCCAGTATGTTTATGTTTATAATCCCGACGGGACGCTTTACAAGAGCGGGCAGCATTCCGACAATGCAGATTATCCCGAGGCGACATGTGCCGGCGCGGATGGTCGATTGTACGTGAGCACCAACAGCGGCCAGCTTATATGCTACGAGGACTGGGACCAGGAAGTGTGGCGCATTGATAATCCCGGCGAGGGACGGATTATGCGCATTGCGATGGACGGTAATTTCGTTTACCTGCTGTATTATGTAACGGAAGGCGACAGTAAGGATTACCACTGGGTCACGGTCGGCAAGAATGATGGCCAGATCCTCTACGATCATTTCATCGTACAGCCGGGATTCTCCGGGTGCGATGATCGGTACGGCCATATCGCCATAGGCGAGAACGGGTATCTTGTTTACATGAACCAGTGCGGGCATATCAATGTTTACAAACCGGTTTTACGTCCGCAGGGATTCGAATTGAATCATGACTTCAGTATTGAAAGATTCACAGGAGATTGAGAATGATGAAAATCAAAACTTGCGCATTACTAACCTGTATTATCCTGCTGCTTGGCATCAGCGGAGCGGCATGGGGGAGAACGGCGAACAATGACACCACTTCCACCGCCACTCCGATTGGGCCTGGTGAGACGGTGTCTGGTTCTGTCGGCCCCAAGGACGAGCTCGATTTCTACAAAATAGTGATCAAACCGGACGCGGATGTCTCCGGGACGGTGACCATGGAATCACCGCAGGAAGGGACATCAATGAGAATCACCGGTGAGAGATACACCATCTTCGCAAGGCGTACGACGGAAGATGAACTCAAGCTCGTGTACATGATACCGGAAGAAGGTGTCGAGCCTGGGACATACTATATTCGGATCGGGTTCCATCCGGGCTACGACTACGACCACGAATATACGCTCGATCTTGACCTCACGATTGACCGTGGGTTTGAGATCGAGACCGAGTTGAGGCCGGAAGCGGCATTCATGGATCATGACTTCCGCGTCCCGCTTCTGCTTGAGCCAACAGTACCGTGGCCATCGGTTCGGGGTGGCGCGACTCATCGAAGCTGGTCATCATACCCCGGTCCTCCCGGTGCGGCCCATGAAATTGCGGCGTTTGATATTCCGTCGGACAAGGGTTTAGCACCCGGGGATTATACATTCGCATCATTACTCGCCGGACCGGATGACAGGGTCTACTGCGTGGGTGAGTGGAAATTAACGGCGTATGATATTTCGTCGGGCTATCTGTGGGAGGAATGGGTCTGCCCGATTTCAAATCCATGCTATCTCGATGGCGAGGGTAATATATACACCGTTAATTTCTACCAGACCGAATTGCAGTGTCTTGATCCTGATGGAAATGAACTTTGGTCGTACACGGTACCTTCGGGTATGCATTGGAATCAATTCCTTGGTGTAGGGAAACGGATTTATGTCGGCAGGAGCGACGGACTTGATTTGTATGTTGATGTACTGGACAAGAGCGGTAATTTCATATATACAGCCGGACCGCTCTATGCCGCGGTGCATGGGATGGTGGAGGATCCGAACGCGGCGGCGTATTTCCAGACTCAGTACGGGCTGTACCAATATGACTGGAGCGGCGTCGAAACATGGCATGTCGATTTCCCGCACAGCGATGACTGGATCAATCTCGGTGTAAGGGCATTGGAACCATTGGTCGGACGCGATCACAAGGTCTGGGTACATTCACCGTACCGCAAGCGTGTGTACATCTACAATCCCAACGGGACACTCGCACATACGACCAGCTATGCCAATTCACCGGATGACGAACCGACGGCGGTTTGTTATGGATCGAACAATAATCTGTATGTTGCATACAGGGGCGGAAGGCTGAAATGTTATGAAGACTGGGCCACCGAATTGTGGGATGTCCAACTGCCGGGTGCAGTCGGCGCGCACGACATGATAATGGACTCGGATAACTGTATATATATTCATTACACATCAATACCCACTTTGACGGCTCTGATACTCAGGCATCATTGGGCGAGTATCAATTCGGATACAGGAGCGATATTTTTCAGCACCGCGATAACCGATATGCCCAACAAGTTTTTGAGCGAAAGGCGGGGTGAACTTGCAATCGGTGAGGATAACAGGCTGATTTATCTGAATCTGGACGGATACATCGCGGTGTACGAACCACTTATGCTGCGTTATGCGCCTGATATGAGGTTGGAGAAATTTGAACTGAGAGAGACGGGAGGCTAAAGGAAATGCTTATCAGGAAGCTGAGTGTATTTTTATTCTGTATTGTGGTTGTGTTGGCCATGGGTGGGAATGCAAGCGGGGCCGATGTGAAGGCGGAGGAAAGCAAGACAGTCATCGAATCCAGGGGGACCAATCTGGAACTTATCTTCGAACCATCTCCCTGGCCTGTCTGGCGGGGTGATGCCGCCCGTACGGGGCGTTCCAAATTGAAGGGGCCCGGGGCATCATTGCTGGAAACCGCATCGGTTGACCTGTTCGACAAACAATTAACTTATACCAAGAAGGTATCTTCCGGCGATTGGATGTCCGGACCGAAGTACGCGGATTACTACCTGGTTATGGATGACCGTGCAAAGGCATTCTACGAACTCAGGGTCGGGCCGGGCAATGATCTCATTTTCGAATATGACAAACTTGACCCCTATTACCACCAGATGTTTTCGTATGATATGTCCTCAGGCGAGAAGTGGGGCGTGTATTATTCTACTCCACACAGCATCGCCCTGGATTCCAGGGGGCGAATCTACGACACGCTTGCGTACTACAGTAATGAGCTGAGATGCCGGGACAGGGACGGAAATGAAGTGTGGGTGGTGGAAGACCCCTCGATAAAAAAACCCTGCATGATAACCATAGGGGAACGGTTATATGCGAGTTTACGCATCCCGGCTACCGGATACACCCTTAGCGCGCTCGATCTGGATGGCACTATCCTTTGGACAAGTGAGACATTTCACGACAGAGCATACAGGCTTGCCGAAGACGCCCAGGAGAATGTTTACTTCGTTGATAATGATACAGTCCTTTACAAACTCAATGCTGACGGTACCACCGCGTGGGATATTCAACCACCCGCCTTTAATTCGGGAGAATACGTCGGCTGTAAGGAGTCGGGGCCGATCTGCGGCAATGATGGCCGTGTCTGGGTGACCGTACCTTACCACCCGGGCAACCTGAGAGTCTCCGGCCTTCCATGGTCGGTGTTCAACAGTGACGGAACAACCTATAAAGAGGGGATACATGGCAAGGACAGGATCCCCATGCGCGCTTGTTATGGCGCTAACGACAGATTCTACATTGCGTACAAGACCCCATCCCTCGCCTGTTTCGAAGACTGGGATGAGGAAGTATGGTCTATTCAATTGAGCGCGAATGGGGAAGTTCTGGATATGATTATGGACGGCGATAACATGATCTACATTCTTTATACGGCGTGGGGAGTCCAGTCTTTCGGGGAGGCTTGCTTCTTAGCGGTTAT
>CBDVBS010000322.1:0-4886 GCA_965372275.1 uncultured bacterium
GTACATCCTGTCCGCTTCAACAAATAAATTCACAAATCATGCGGACAGGATGTCCGCGCTCCAAAGGATGAAGTATGCGGTTCCAGCCTGATGGAAAGAATACTATGTAAACGAAATTGGTCTTAGCGCGTAATTCCTGAATAGTCCACGGTCAGCCCTCCCAAAGCGTCGGGCAGACCGTGCCATCAAGAACGATTACTTTATGCAACGCTGGGGTTCAGTGTGCGTATCACTGATTATAAGCCGATTATGGCACACTGAAGTGTGCGGCACCCAGCTCATGGGGAAATATTTGTCAAGTAGAATTGATGTAAGACGGTTAAATCACGGATTTTGAATTATAATTACAACGTAAATAAGTTCAGGAAAGGAAACGCGTTATGGGAGCTGGACATTATTTGAGGATTATTGTTTTCATGTTGATTCTGCTGATCGCCGCGGGATGCGGTGGAAGCAGCGGGGGAGTGCAGGTTATACTGACCACTGTGCCGACCGGGAACCTGACCGGGGCACTCGGAAGTGGTGATCTCGCTGGGGCATGGCATCTCAAGATGCTTAGCACTGCGGGTGGACAACTTCGTGAATATTACTTCATCGTTGAACAGACCTCCGCCACGACGGGGATTGCCTTTCTTTCAGGGCAAAAGGGAATGACCTGGGTTGAGATTGGTATGACCGGGACGACATATACGATTACCGTGTCCGAATACTGGCCGCGTGATGACTTCGAGAGTCGGTATATCTACACCGGCACGAGATCGGGAAATATGATAACCGGCAACTTCGCGGGTGATGCCAAGGATAATTTCTTCACATCGGATTCCGGTCATTTCACCGGTACGTTCGAAGTCGTGATAATTCCCGTTGGTGTTGATTTTATGACCCCGACCGGAAGCCATGCAGGTCATATCAACGGTGCTATGGGTGATGGCCTGACCGATATCGAACTTGCCGGGGATATGGCATTCGAGATTTCGGGATATGATATTGAGGGTATGCTTACATTCGATATCCTGGATGATTACGGCATGCTGGTGGGTGATACGATAACCGATCTTCCATTCATTGGGACACTTACAGGAGCCGGTTATAATGAATTCACCTGCAGCTTCGTGATCGATCAGGATGGCTGGACGGGGGACGGCACGATTATCGGATACATGGCGGATATCACTCCCATCACCGCCGGATGGGTTTACGATTTTGTATCAAGCGGCAAGTTCAACCTGTCGCATGTTACCGGTCATGGCTATACCGCCTGGACATTCCGAGGCGGTTGGTCGGCTTACGATGACTGATAGATTGGAGGAGATAATTGAAATTTGACGTTTCTGTAAAAAAGGATAAGAAGGCGGGTACGGTAACCTTGAGCATGACGGTCCCTCACGAGGAGCTTAAACCGTTCTTCGACAAAGCGATCGGGATACATGCCAAGGAGGGCGAGGTGCCGGGATTCCGCAAAGGGAAAGTACCGCGCCCGAGGCTTATCGCGCACTTCGGCGACAAGGTAATGAATGATTTTGCCCTGCGTCTTCTCGTCTGTGAAGCTTCCGAAGAGGCTTTGAAAAAGAAGAAGATCGCGGCATCCGGAAGGGTGCATATCGACTTGACGCCGCTGGAGGACGACAAGCCGATCGAGTTTACAGTGACCTGTAAACTTGCCGAAAAGGGCGAAGAATCAGAGATGGAGCTTCCGTGGCCGCAAGTTGGCGTATCCGAGGATGATGAAGACCGTCCGTACGGAGCAGCACCGGAATACCTGCGGCGGAAGACATAGCGGTATAGGAATCGATTCTAATCAGAACCTGTGCGTATATTCCATATGCGTTCGTGTTACGGGTCTCATTGACCGGGCAACGGACGTCCTTTATAATTCGTAATGACGATGGGGTGTGGCCAAGCGGTAAGGCACGGGCCTTTGGAGCCTGTATCGATGGTTCGAATCCATCCACCCCAGCTTTTAGATGTATTAGGTGACTGTCCTCAATTTCCTGATGGAGCCATGCCAAGACCTAAGAAAAACAGAGTACGTGACAGGGCTGAACTGTCTCAAGATATGCAGTCAAAGGCTGATTCGGAAAGCCCTGCGTTTGAACAGGTCTTCAAGAACATCGATGACATTCTGCACAAGGACGCGGGTTGCACCAGCGAACTTGATTATACAGAGCAGTCCTCATGGCTCCTGTTCCTTAAGTACTTAGATGCCCTTGAGCAGGACAAATCTGTTGAAGCCCGGTTAGAAGGCAAGAAGCACAGTTTTATCCTGGATAAGCCTTATCGCTGGGAGAGCTGGGCTGCTCCAAAGGGTGCCGATGGCAAGCTCGACCATAATAAAGCTATGACGGGGGACGACCTGCACGACTTCGTAACCCTGAAGCTCTTTCCATACTTAGAAGGTTTCAAGCAGAAGGCCAGCGGGCCGAACACGATCGAGTACAAAATCGGCGAAATATTCGGCGAGATCAAGAATAAGATTCAGAGCGGTTACAACCTGCGTGATGTGATCGAACACATCGATGAGCTGCGGTTTCGCTCACAAAACGAGAAACAACAACTCTCGCATCTTTACGAAGCAAAAATCAAGAACATGGGCAACGCCGGGCGCAACGGCGGTGAGTATTACACGCCGCGTCCGCTCATCCGCGCCATTGTCAGAGTAGTGAAACCGGAAATCGGTGACCGCATCTACGATGGCGCAGTTGGCTCCGCCGGGTTCTTGTGCGAGTCTTTTCAATATCTTAGAGAGAAGCCTGGTCTCACTGCTGGTAATCTGAAGACACTCCAGAAGCGCACGTTCTATGGCAAGGAAAAGAAGAGCCTTGCATATGTCATCGCTATTATGAACCTGATACTGCACGGCATTGAGGCGCCCAACATCATCCACACGAACACGCTGTCAGAGAACCTGAGCGACATTCAGGAAAAAGACCGCTACGACGTGGTGCTGGCAAATCCTCCCTTCGGTGGCAAGGAGCGGAAAGAAGTACAGCAGAATTTCCCCATCCGCACCGGGGAGACTGCCTTCCTGTTCCTGCAACACTTCATCAAAGTTTTGAAGGCGGGCGGCAGGGCAGGAGTCGTCATAAAGAACACCTTTCTATCGAATACTGATAATGCATCGATCAGCTTGCGTAAGCTGCTTCTTGAGAGCTGCAACCTTCACACCGTGCTCGACTGCCCCGGCGGCACATTCCAGGGGGCGGGTGTGAAGACCGTGGTGCTGTTCTTCGAGAAGGGAGCGCCGACGCGCAAGACATGGTTCTATCAACTTGATCCGGGTCGCAATCTTGGCAAGACCAACCCGCTTAACGATGAAGACCTTGCTGAGTTCATCAAGTTGCAGAAGAAATTCGCTGATTCGCCCAAGAGTTGGAGCATTGACGCCAAGAGCATAGACCAGACAACATTCGACCTTTCTGTGAAGAACCCGAATGGCGGCGAGGAAGCACCTCAACGCAGCCCGGAGGAAATCTTGGACGAAATCACCGCGCTGGATGTGGAGAGCAAGAAAGTGCTCGGGAATATCAGAGGGCGGCTATGAAGGCAGGATGGAAGATAGAGCCGCTAGGAGAGTTGTGCGAGTTCCAGCGTGGGCTCACCTATACCAAAAGAGATGAAGTCGCGTTTTCGGATAATGTTGTTTTACGAGCCACCAACATTGATCTCACCACTAACCTGTTGGACTTTGCTGAGTTGAAGTACATTAGCGACAGTGTTGTCGTGCCGGAGAGCAAGAAGGTAAAGAAAGGCTCGCTGATGATTTGCACAGCGAGTGGTAGCAAAAATCACCTTGGAAAGGTCGCATACATTGACGATGACTATGATTATGCCTTCGGCGGGTTCATGGGAATGATCACACCAAAGAGTGAGCTTCATTCGAAGTATTTGTTCCACTTGATGACTTCCAAAGCCTACAAGGACTTCATTGCCCAACTATCAGACGGAATTAACATCAACAATTTGAAGTTCGATAACCTGCGAGAGTTCCAAGTTCCGTATCCCGGTCACCAGGAACAGAAACGGATTGTCGGCATTCTCGACGAAGCGCTTGAGGGCGTCGCCACCGCCAAAGCCAACACCGAGAAGAATCTCCAAAACGCCCGGGATTTGTTCGAAAACTACTTGCAGTCTGTTTTCACGAAGCATGGAGAGGATTGGATTGAAAGCGAATTAGGTCAGCTCGCGGCTTTCCGCAATGGAATCAACTACACAGCAGATAGCAGAGGTGAGCGAGTTAAGATTGTTGGTGTGAAGGATTTCCAACAAAGCTACTGGGTACCTCAGAACAACCTTAATACCGTCACAATTGACGGCGAGCTAAAAGAGATAGATATTTTGGAGTCGGGTGACATACTAACAGTAAGGTCGAATGGAAATATCGAACTTATTGGCTGATGTATCCTGGCGGGTAAATTGCCAACTAAGATAACGCATTCCGGTTTCACAATAAGAATTAGATTATCGACGAATAACTTGATTCCTGAATTCCTGTGCTACTTCATGAAAACATCTGTAAACAGAAAACTTCTCACTACAGGTGGAACCGGAACGAATATCAAGAGCCTTAACCAGAGGATGTTGTCAGCCATAAAAGTACCATATCCTGATATTTCCGAGCAGAAGCGCATCGTTGCGAATATGAATGAACTTTCAGCTGAAACCAAACGCCTCGTCTCTATCTACCAGTGCAAGCTCAACGGCCTCGACGAATTGAAAAAATCCTTGTTAGGACAAGCATTTAGCGGTAAACTATAAGCTGATCAATATGAATGAATCAGAAACAAGAGCAGAATATATAGACCCCGCTTTGAAAGCGGCGGGCTGGGGCGTGGCTGAAGGCAGCCGCATCCGCCGCGAGTACCTCATCGATCCGGGGCGTATTGAAG
>CBDVBS010000323.1:0-4865 GCA_965372275.1 uncultured bacterium
CTGGAGCGCTGGCTTCCAGCCGGCATGATTAATGAATCCTGTCAGGATGATGCGCACTCAATGTAAGGTAGCCGCTACCGGGAACTCTCTTCATCATCCTTCAGAATCCGGTACACCTTTAACACCAGTTTTTCCAACTGGAACGGCTTCTGGATGAACCCGGCCAGGCCCTTCCCCGTGAAATGACTCGTTGCATCCTGCTCGTTATACCCGCTGCAAAGCAGGACTCTGACATCGGGGTTGATTCGGCGAAGTTCGGTGAATGTCTCCTCGCCCCCCATATGCGGCATCGTCATGTCAAGCAGGACCATCACGATATCATCAATATTCTCTTTATACGCTTCGAGTCCTTCCCTGCCGTCGTTTGCGGTGAGTATATCGAAACCAAACCTCTTCAGCATAAGGGACGCCACTTCCCGGATTGATTCCTCGTCATCAACGATGAGTATCGTACCGCTGCCGCGCCAGTCCCTGAGCTCACGTATCCCGGCTTCCTTGCCAGCCAACTTATACTGAAGGTCAGAACTCGGGAATAGCACCTTGAATGTGGTTCCCTTCCCCGGCTCGCTGTAAACCTTGATGGCGCCGTCGTGGCCCCTGACGATACCCAGAACCGCGGCAAGTCCCAATCCACGCCCGGTGAATTTGGTGGTGAAAAATGGATCGAATATTTTCTCAATCGTTTCAGCATCCATCCCCACCCCGGTATCCGACACCTCAATAAATGTATAACTTCCCTCCGCCAGTCCTTTATCAAGAAAAGTGGTGGTGAGATATGACCTGTCAGCGTCAATTACACCGGTGGTTATCGTGATAATTCCGCTCCTGTCAACGACGGCGTCCGAGGCGTTGGTTATGAGGTTCAATATAACCTGGCGGATCTGTGCTGCGTCAGCCTCGATCAGTGGTATGTTCTCGGACAAGTTTAACTTGAGAACCGCATTCTTGGCGATGGAAACCTCAATAAGGTGCACCATCTCCTCGATAATCAAATTGATGCTGAGTGCCTCCACGACGAAACGCCCTTTGCCGGAATAGGCGAGCATCTGGTTGGTAAGTTCCGACGCGCGCATCGCCGCCGTTCGGACCTGATCGATGTTGTAACGCGCAGGGGCCTCGGGGGTAAGTTCCATAATCGCCAGGTCGGCATGGCCGAGGATGCCCATGAGCAGGTTGTTGAAATCGTGGGCTATACCGCCCGCAAGCACGCCGAGGCTCTCGAGCTTCTGCACGTGCTGCATCTGGGCTTCGAGGTGCTTTTTCTCTTCCTCGGCCCGTTTGCGCTTTTCTTCCAATTCCATGCTATGCAAGGCGAGAGCAATGTCTCCCGCGACTTCCACTAAGAGCCCGCGTTCTTCTTCATCCCCAGTGAGGCTCGCCAACAGGGTGATGTTCATAAAGCCATATATGTTCCCGCCGCGTTCCAACCTGACGGCTAACGCCGCATCCGTTTTACACGAGGCGTATAGCGGACAGTCGGGGCAGGTGGATTTCGGATCTTCCACCATTCTTACACCCTCATTGGCGAGAGTCTCCCGGGCACAACCCGGGAGTTCGCCGCTTTCCATCATATCAGTCATCCGTGTGAAATCCTCGCCTAAACCGGCCTGGAACGCAGAGACGAATTTCCCCGATTCATCGAACAGCGCAATCCAGGCGCTGAAGTAACCGCGGGTCTCAGTCATTAAATTGCACACTGACTGAACCAGTGTGTCACGATCCCTTTCCCTTGTAATAAGCTGGTTGACGTTGCGTATGGCACGAAGCACCGCGTTGAGGTGCTGAATATTTTCTTCAGCCTGCTTGCGGTCAGTAATATCGCGTCCTTCCGGGATGATGAATTTCACATTTCCTTTTTCGTCTAAGATAGGATGCATGCTGAATTCGATCCACATCAATGAACCATCCGCCATCTTTATCTGGATATCATGCACCAGGGTTTCCCCGGAAGCACACCGTTCTATATTCCGTTGTATCGCCTGCCTTGCTTCTTCCGAATACTCCCACCAGAACGTGTCATGGAACTTCTTCCCTACAACATCCTCCAATTCAATTCCCGCCAATTTCAGTGGCGTGTTGTTCACGAAGATGACATCTCCGTTCACGTCCAGCACCGCGGCAAAGGTGAGCATGTCGTTGAGGGCGTCTCTGTAAAAGCGCTCACTCTCGCGCAACGCCTTTTCTGATTGGAGCCGCTCGGTAATGTCGTGCCCGATGGAGATAGTCCCAATTAACTCGCCGTTGGGCCCCTTGAGCGGCTTGTTATACCATTCGACAGGTATTTCACGACCATCCCTCGACATGACGGGGTTGATATTCCCGCTGGTATCGATATCCTTGATGGTTTTCGACAATACATCACGTATTTTTTCACGCTCCCTTTCGGGGATGAAGGTATCAAGCCAGTCTTCACCTTTTGCCTCTTCAAGTTTGTAGCCGGATATATCCTCTAAGTATTTATTGAAACTTACGACACACCCTTTCGTGTCCAGAACGAGTATTATGGCGTTGGCTGTTTCGAAAAGGGTATGTAAGAAATCCTGCTCGCTCCTCAGCTTCTCCTCCGCCCGTTTGCGCTCGGTCAGTTCTTTCCTCTGGCCCGCCATGGACTCCTGAAGCCTTCGATTGAGGTGAACAACATGAATCGCGAAAAGGGAAATCAGAATAATTGAAATAAGCATGCTTATAATCCAGGGCCAGTAGGTCCTGAACACATCCCCGGGAGTCACCTTGCCATATTCTTCATACGGCTTGACGCGAAGCTCTTTCAGACATTCGTGCACCGGCTGATAGTTGTGAGGAACAGTCCAGCCCGCGCATCTTGCAGCCTTAGCGGCCGGGCTGTCCGGTACCATCATCATCAAGGCAACAGCGACCTTCTCGGCAAGTTCGTCGGAGGTGTGCCTGACTTTCGCGAACGGCCATTCAGGATATAAGCGCGTGGAATCCAGAAAGGGGGTTCTTATTTCATCATCACTATGTTCATGGATTATCCTGAATTCATCCAGGTTAATCTTGCCTTCCAGTACCATTCGCTCCAACGTGTCGGTTCGAACGGTTCCTGCGTCAACCTCGCCATTAAGCACAGCATAGACAACCGCATCGTGCGTGCCGGCGAATTCTAATTCGGCGAAATCGCGATGGGGGTCGATACCTTTCTCTTTCATTTCACGCCAGGCTATTTGCCAACCGCCGAATGATCTTTTCTCAACAGCCATAAAGGTCTTGCCTTTGAGGTCGCTTAAAAATTCGATGTCTGTGCGACCGCTTCTATAGAAGATCACCCCGCCATAGATTGTAAATACTTCACCAAAATGAAGATTCTTTAATGTCACGAGCCGCCTTGCCCCGTAAAGGTGCTCAAGCCCCACATAAAAGGACGGGTTGGAAAATATGAAATCAACCTCTCCCCGCTCAACCACCGGGTAGATTTCGTCATAGTCGAGTGGAACAATTGAGAAGGAGTAACCTGGGATTTGGCTTGACAAATATTCAGCGGTAGCCCCCCACTTCTCCATGCACTGTTCGGAGCCTCGTTTGGCCAGCACCCCAATCTTGACGGACTGGGGTGGCTCCTGCGCTGTTAAGGTTGACATGGGCAGAAGCAGAAACAGACTCAATGCGAAAATGATTCCGCTGATTAGATTGACAAGGCTTCTTTTCATGATTTAGCATCCTGTTTGGTGTTTCGGGAATTTATTCCCGAAACATCGACATTAAATACCGGGGCATCGCTGCAAATTAAAACTCAAACTCCGTCCCGGAGCCATCTTTGAGCGCCTTTTCATAAACCGCACGGGCGGTGCTCATATCCTGTATGGCAAGGCCCACCGATTTGAAGATAGTGATCTCCTCGTCATTCTCGCGCCCCGTTATCTTGCCGCTGATGACTTCGCCTAAGCTTCCCCTGACCTGATCCCAACTCCACTTGCCCTCATTCGCGGGTATCATGAAATCTCCCGCTTCTGCCTGGCAGGCGGATACCTGGTCGCAGACGATCTTCGCTTTACATACGGTGGCCTCGTCAATTTCTCTCATCATCGGCGCGTGCGAACCGACACCGTTGATATGCGTCCCGGGCTTGAGCCAATCAACGTTGATGATCGGATCCTTCGCGCTCGTGGCTAAGGTCACGACGTCCGCTTCACCGACCGCTTTCGCCGGGTCATCGTAAATCTCTACCGTCACACCGGTCGCCGTTTCGATTCGCTGTTTGAAATTCGCTTTCTGTTCATCTGAATCGAGCGAGTAGGCAATTATCTTGTCGAATTTACGCGCCTCGGCCATCGCAAGGACCTGTGTATATGCCTGCACGCCGGTACCGAAGATCATCCCGACCTTAGCGTCCTTCTTCGCCATGTATTTCGTCGCCACTCCACTGACGGCACCGGTGCGCATCGCGGTGATGAACCCGCCATCCATTATGGCGATGGGGAATCCGGTGGCGTCATCGAGGAGGATTATCGTGCCCAGTACCACCGGCAATTGATGCTTGGCGGCATTGTCTTTATACACCGTAACAACCTTCGCCCCGAGTGCGTGCATCCCCTTGATGTAAGCGGGCATGAACAACGCCAGTCCGCTGAAATCCTCGACCGCTATGGGAGTACGCTGGGGCATTACCACGCCGCCTGCTGTAAGGTCGGCGAATGCCTTTTCCACAGCGCCCATGCAGTCGGCCATGGTGAGAAGTTTCTCGATATCTTTCCGGCTCAAGAGAATCGTTTTCATCGGTTTCCTCCATATTGGTTTCAATAAATCCGTGGGCTCAGCATTATATCAGATACATCCTGTGTGGGGCAGACTTTCCAGTCTGCCGGTTTCAACCAATGGTAAAAGATGGCAGACTGGAAAGTCTGCCCCAC
>CBDVBS010000324.1:0-4864 GCA_965372275.1 uncultured bacterium
CCTGAATCTGCTCATTGATGTCTATGACTGGTTTAATGCTGAAATGAACACAGTTCGGATTGAATCACCAGGGAATTTCACGATGGTTGAATCGACAACCATCACCGGCGGTGGTGTGGGATATTCGACATACGAGTTGGATATCACCGGTGCAACACCCGCTGCGGGTGAGATCGACCTGCTCCTGAGCATTGTCAGCGAGGATGAGAACTTCGGCGGTTTCATACCAGGAATCAATACAACAGCATACTTCACATACACGGCAATTGTTGAAGGTGAGACGCCGGAGCAATTGCACTGGGAACTCGATGACGGCGGTTTGATGTATGATATATACCTTCACGATGATCTTTCTCCGGCACTCGCTCAGGAAACGGATAACCAGATAAGGTGCTATTGGACAGCCGATTCCGTAGTAGGCCAAGCTTCCCATCCGCATGGCCAATCGCAGGCGATGCGCTCGGATGACGGTGGTCAGTCATGGCTTGATTATCATCAGTATTGGGGTCATGGAAACGATGGTTGTTTAGACCATGCAAAAATATACCCCGGTGACAACGGCAACTCGTTCGCGCTTCACCCGCTTTCACGACCGGGTGGCATACCGGGTGCACCGCACTATTACGCGGGGGCCGCCACCGATTCATCTTTTGGCTACAGCTCCGGATACAGTATGCTGCCATACCAGGATTGCCCGGAGATAATCTGTGACGCCAATGGTTACCTGCATACATATGGTGACAGGAACGAGGGTAACCCCAACAGCGGGATTTACCAGCAAATCGGGAATCAGCAATGGACTTTCTACAACGACTACTCCTACTGGCCAGATCCCGAAAATATCCCACTCAAACAATGGTGGTGGCCTCTGGATAAGACACTTGTCGCCGCGACACCGGCACGCCTGTCGGACACGCGTTCGATCGGCGATGATTCAACAGACACGATTTACCTCGCTCACTGGGGTGATACATCGAACGATTACATCAAGATCGCCCGTTCGACCGACGGCGCGGCGGGATTGAGCTGGGAAAGCGTGACTGTATTCGAGGAAGCCGGTTACAGCGATGTGCGCGATCCTGGTCTCGATGTAGACGCAAACGACAGGATTCATATATCATTCCTGCGTCATAACGATACCACCGACAGGGATGAAATTTGCTACACGTATTCCACCAATGGCGGTGATACCTGGTCGGGCATCGTCGTAGTGCACGATACAGTAAATTATCTGACTGACACGCCGATTGAGGCATACGAATATCTGGGAGCGAATGTTGTCGCTATTGCGTTCGAAGAGGATGATTCATTCTACCTGGTGTCGTCATTCGATGCCGGGCAGAACTGGATCGAACCGATGGAAGTCGGTTACGGAGCCGGCAGTTCCGATAGAATGCCTGATATGGTTGTGGGTAGCGACAACAATCTTCATTTTGCCTTTTCACATTTGGACGGCACCGACCGTGACATTCATTGGAGAAACGCGGAGCTTGTAGAGGATTAGTTAACGTCATAATGATGATTATTATCCTCCCGGCTTTCCGGGAGGATTTTTGGCTTATAATTGAATTATCAGTTTTCTGGAGTCGGCGAACGTGCGTTTATCACCTTCCGGCAAAATCCGTCTAAGCCTTATTGCTTGTATGCTTGCCGCAACACTCATAGCTGCCGTGGTAATTGTGCATGGTTGCATGGGTGATGAAAAACAATCCCCAAAAAAGCCCGATGGAGCTGTCACCGAT
The DNA here is from genome assembly GCA_965372275.1 of uncultured bacterium. Taxonomy (GTDB): domain Bacteria; phylum JAJVIF01; class JAJVIF01; order JAPKYR01; family CAZSPL01; genus CBDVBS01. Next base: position 1,743 of record CBDVBS010000324.1, read on the forward strand.
AACGGCGACATTCAACCTGCGTCCCCTGAAGATATAGCACCGCCCGTTACACCGGAACCGGCGAAGCGCACAGATATATCGGTCCTTATAGAAGAGTTTGACTACACTGTTATGGAGAACCACATCAGGGAATTGTCGGTCAATATTCCCACAAGGTTCGCCGGATCACCTGAAGAGCGTAGGGCCGCTGAATATATTGAGAGTGAATTCAATTCTTACGGTTATGTAACATTCCGTCAGAGTTTCGTTTTGGATGACGGTCTTGAGTCGGTCAACGTTGTCGCTCATTCGGGAATCGATGTGTTTCCCCCCGATCTGCCGACGATAATTATCGGTGCTCATTATGATTCAAAGAAACCTGAAAGCCCCGGGGCGAATGATAATGGCACGGGTGTGGCTATGATGCTGTTTCTCTCGGAGAAATTGGCGGAGTTTGAACTGAATTTCAATATCGTATGGGTGGCTTTCGGCGCTGAAGAGATTATAGACGGTGTGGGCGAGCATCATCACTATGGCTCCCGTCATTTTGTCAAAGAGTTGAGGGATGATGATAGACTGGGGATTATCGCGATGGCATCGATCGACATGATCGGGGTTGGCACTCGTTTTAATATCGATAATATGGGGTTATCGTCACCGTGGTTCAAGGATATCCTGACTGATGCCGCGAACAGCGGGGGCTACCCCACCTTCGATGATCTGAAAAAACCGTGGAGCGACCACGAGGCGTTTGAATATGCGGGATTTCCCGTTGCGTATGTTCACTGGAGGTTCGACCCCGATTACCATACGAAGAATGACGTGATGGACAACATCGATCCCCATAATATCAAGGTTGTATATGAGACAATGGTAACTGGTCTTGAGATGATTGATCAGAAGATACTCACGGACCCTGGGTCGTGTCATTGGGTGATTAATTAGGGTAAAATGAATGTAGGGATATCCCACTGAAATATTTTAAAACTGCACCATTTTTACTTCACTACTATCCCGGTTACATAGAAGCACTTTCTTAAAGGTTGTATTGCAGCAGAAAGTAAATAAATGACCGTATTCAAGGTCAATAGTAACTCCGGGGCCATCTGCACCAAGTACAGTTAGTTTATACTCTGTCCCCCAGGTATTTTTGAACAAAACACTAATATAATCCCTGGTGTCTGACCATGCGGTATATACAGGAAGTAACCCGCCTTCCCAGTAAGTGTAATCCTCAGTTAGCGTATCGAATCTGATAATACCGCTCAGCTCTTCTGTAGAACCTCGGAACACTGTACAGAATACAAGATTGTATTCCGGGCATGAGGCTATCTGCCTAACCGATCGACCAAAATCATAAGAGCCAACAACAGGATAATCCTGATTGTTACAATCAATTTTCTCAAGAATACCTCCATCGGGAGAATCTACTTCGCTGCGGTAGCCAACGTATAGGATATTATTCAAATCATCATAGTCAATCATTGATACAATCTTAGAGGTATCAAGCTGAATTGTGTGTACAAGAACCCAGTTAATGCAATCAGGGTCACTTACATCAAAAACTTGAATGACTACTCCTTCCGTAAGGACATAAGCCCGATTATGTAATGTAGAAATCCGAATTAGGCATGGGTCGGTTTCAAATTCATAAACAATAGTGCTTTCCAATGTTATCCTGTTGAGCGCTATTAGATGATGACCATACCCATCAGGGAAGGAATACCTGCCAGCATCTAATATTAACAAGTTTTCATCGAATACTGCATAATCGGATGGAACATACCCAATTACAGAGCTGTCAATCAACGTAAGCGCATTTTCACAGAATAAGTAAGCTTTCATCTCTCCAACACTTCTGTAAAGAGGGTTTCTCGCCGTTAAGATTATAATATCTCCGCCAGGATAAGCATCGATAAATGCAATTGCCCTTTCATCTTCATCCTCAAATGGTACGATCCCAATGACCTCACCTATGGGAGATACAAGCATAAAACCCGGGAAATCATTTAACCGAACATAAATATTACCATTTGCCAGCTCTTGTGCTGAATCAGGTGCATATGGAGATGTATCGCAGGTCCATAGAGTGCTTTCGGCATTGACCTGGTTAATTATAAAAAATATTGAAAAAATCGGTAAAATTGAAAATATCTTCAATGTCACATTGGCATCCTTCATCTTAGTTCTATGAAACATCACTTATAGTATAAAGGATAATAAGATGCAAGGCAATAGTATCTAAGTTAATGGAGATGCGTCGGTTACGTCGGAATATCGATGCAGTGGCCAAAAATGATTCTGAGAAAGAGCTGTTTCTGTATTAAACTCCCTGTCATAGGGTTCTAAATACATGGGTAGCATATAACAGGAGGATAAAAGCATGAAGTGGTATCCATTGATCCTTGCATTACTTGTGGCATTCCTTGTTTCTACGGGATGCTCCACGGGGGGATTGCCGATTGAACCATCCGGGGTAAGTGAAAAAATATCTGAGGCCACATCCGGTCACAATTTATGGGGGATCTGGCGGTTTGTTGCGGACCCCGAAGCCGGGACACTGGATGTCATGCAGGTTCGCGAGGGGAATTTTCATCTCAATGCACTTCATTTCCTTGAACCCCCCGTGCTTTTGTACCTGAGCATAGAGTCGTTTGAGTTTAATGGAAACCTGCTTGAGGTGGACATCGGACTCAGGCATCCGTTTTTGGGGATGAACAAATTCACGGGATTTGATGTATGCGGGATATTCATCACCAACGGTTCGGTGTCAGGTTTCACTGATCCCAACCTGGTGATGGCCGGGCCGGGTGAAACGCGTCTGCTGAATCCCGACGGTTACACACGCTGGTGGAATCCGTCGGAGTTCCCGGTCAATCCGGGGACGATGTACGGTTACAAGGATGGCCTGCTGGGAGCGACCGATGCATCGCAGGATTACAACAGCACATTGAATGCATATAAATATTTCTGTGATGACCTTGATGATATAAACGATACGTTGGCCGACGTAATGCCCGAAAATCGCGGCATGTTTTCCGCGGGGCAGAAGAATGTCAGGCATTTCACGATTGAGAAGGCATCCGGGCCCTTGGTGTTCAACTACGCCGTTGACGCCAACTGGCAGATGCCCGTAGGCGAAC